>NZ_JBHZAG010000023.1:0-113397 GCF_042754125.1 Amycolatopsis sp. NPDC059235 | reverse complement strand
GCCTTGGGGGAATCTGATTCCCTCAAGGAGTCCTTCACGGACCTCCACACGCAACACGGCCCGCCCCCGGAAGCGATGGGGGCGGGCCGTGTTGTGTGAAACGGGAACTCAGTCGTCGTCTCCGCCGCCGAGGGCGGTCTTCGAGACCTGCATCAGGAATTCGATGTTGGTCTTCGTCTTGCGCAGACGCGAGATCAGCAGGTCGATGGCCTGCTGCGAGTCCAGCGCGTGCAGCACGCGGTGCAGCTTGTGCGTGACCGCCAGCTCGTCCGGCGAGAGCAGCAGCTCTTCCTTGCGGGTGCCGGACGGGTTGACGTCGACCGCCGGGAACACGCGGCGCTCGGAGATCTTGCGGTCCAGCTTGAGCTCCGCGTTGCCGGTGCCCTTGAACTCCTCGAAGATCACCGTGTCCATCGTGGACCCGGTCTCCACCATCGCGGTCGCGAAGATGGTGAGCGAGCCGCCGTTCTCGATGTTGCGCGCGGCGCCGAGGAAACGCTTCGGCGGGTACAGCGCGGTCGAGTCGACACCACCGGACAGGATCCGGCCGGACGCGGGCGCGGCCAGGTTGTAGGCCCGGCCCAGACGGGTGATCGAGTCGAGCAGGACGACGACGTCGTGGCCCATTTCGACCAGGCGCTTGGCCCGTTCGATGGACAGCTCGGCAACCGAGGTGTGGTCGGACGGCGGGCGGTCGAAGGTGGAGGCGATGACCTCGCCCTTCACCGACCGCTGCATGTCGGTGACCTCTTCCGGACGCTCGTCGACCAGCACGACCATGAGGTGGGCCTCAGGGTTGTTCGTGGTGATCGCGTTCGCGATGTCCTGCATGATCGTGGTCTTACCGGCCTTCGGCGGGGACACGATCAGCGCTCGCTGGCCCTTGCCGACCGGCATGATCAGGTCGATCACGCGGGTCGTGAGCTTGTGCGGCTCGGTCTCGAGGCGCAGCCGCTCGTTCGGGTACAGCGGCGTCAGCTTGGTGAAGTCGGGACGGCGCTTGGCCTCGTCCGGCTCCAGGCCGTTGATCGAGTCGACGCGCACCAGCGGGTTGAACTTCTGCCGCTGCTGCTCGCCCTCGCGCGGCTGGCGCACGACACCGGTGATCGCGTCGCCGCGGCGCAGGCCGAACTTGCGGACCAGCGACAGCGAGACGTACACGTCGTTCGGCCCGGCGAGGTAGCCCGAGGTGCGCACGAACGCGTAGTTGTCGAGCACGTCCAGGATGCCGGCGACCGGCAGCAGGACGTCGTCCTCGCGGATCTCGGTGTCCGGAGCGCCGCCTTCGCGCTGGCCGCCCCCGCTGCCCCGGCGGCGACGGTCGCGGAAGCGACGGCCGCGACGGCCGCCTTCCTCGTCGTCGTCCTGCGGGCCGTTGTTCCGGTTGTCGCGGTTGTCCTGCTGGTTCCGCTGCCGGTTGTCGCGGTTGTCCTGGCGGTTGTCCTGCCCGCCGCGGTTGTCCCGGTTGCCGTCGCGGTTGTCGCCGCCGCGGTTGTCCCGGTTGTTGTCCCGGTTGTCGCGGCCGCCGTTGTCCCGGCTGTCGCGGTTGTCGCGGTTGCCGCCCTGGCGGTCGCCGCGCTGGTCGCGCTGGCCGTCGCCCCGGTTCGCGCCGCCGCGGCGACGGCGGTTGCGGCCGCCTTCCTCGGACTGGCCGTCGGACTGCTGGCCCTCGGAACGGTCGTGGCGCTCCGGGCGCTCCTGCGCGGCCGGCTTCCCGTCCTGCGCGGCTTCCGCCTTCGGCGCCTCGGCCTTGGGAGCCTCCGCCTGGACCGGCTCGGCCTTCGGCTCCGCCTGGGGAGCGTCCGCCTTCGGCGCGTCGGCCTTGGCCCGGCGGGCGGGCTTCTCGGCCTTCTCCGCCTTGACCGGCTCGCCGACGCCGTCGAGCGGCAGCGTCTCGGCCGTCGCGGCGGTGCGCTTCTTGCTCTTGCCCTGGCGCTCGCGGATCGCGGCGATCAGGTCCCCCTTGCGCATGCCGGTGGTCTCGCCCACACCCAGTTCGCCCGCCAGCTGGCGGAGCTCGGCGATGACCATTCCGGACAGGCCCCCGGTGCGGCGCTTCGGAGCGGCCGCGGCCCCATTGGTCTCAGCGGCCGCGGCGGGGGTCTCCACGTCGCCGCTCAACAGATCGGTGTTGCTCACACATGTCCTTCCTGACCGATCCACGTTCCAGGTGGATCAGCGGACTGCCGCCGGTAGCGAGACGGCTTCTGCCTCCGATGCGGACGGCTCGCGCCCAGCCGTGCGAGACACAGCGAAGCGCCGCCAGCACAGGGTGTTTGCCCCCTCCGGACGGAGAAAGCGGAATTCGGCACCGCCGGAACCGGAAACCCGCCTGCGTCCCTCCGCCTCCCGCGTGCCGGGCGGTGCGGAATCGGCGGATCGACGAAGGATGCGGACCGGAGCCGCCGCTAGGGGCGAACAGGCCCGGCATCGGGTGCGGAAACGCACGGTGATCGAACGCCCCCGAGGGTAGACCGCGCCTTGTCCGGGTGCAACAACCACCCCCCGCGTGGCGCACGCTGCCGTCCAGCCTGTGACCAGGTCGTCACCTGGCCACAACCTGCACGCCGTCGCGGTCCACGGGCAATTCGGCGACGTCGAACCCGGTAACGTCCACGCCCGCCGGGAGTATTCCGGTCAGCGTGAGAGCGAGCACAGTCGGACCGGCCCCGGAGATGGTCGCGGGCACGCCCTGGGCACGCAGCGTGCGCACCAATTCGGTGCTCGCCGGATACGCCTCGGCGCGGTAGTCCTGGTGCAACCGGTCCTCGGTGGCCGCCATCAGCAGTTCGGGCCGCTCGGTGACGGCCAGCACGGCGAGCGCCGCCCGTCCCGCGCTGTGCGCCGCGTCGGCGTGCGGCACCCGCGCCGGAAGGAGCCCGCGCGTCGTGTTGGTGGACGACTTCTCCGCGGGCACCGCGACCACCGGGCGGATCGCCGCGTTCGGCTCCACGCGCTCGGCGCGGAATCGACCGTCCTCGGACCACGCCACCACGAGCCCGCCGAACAGGCTCGCCGCCGCGTTGTCCGCGTGTCCCTCGAACTCGGCTGCGAGCTGGAGCGCGTCGGCGTCGAGCGGACGCTCCGCCAGCGCATAGCCCAAAGCCACGCCGGTGACCACCGCGGCCGCCGACGACCCGAGGCCGCGCGCGTGCGGAATGCTGTTGTGGCAACGAAGGTGCAGGCCCGGGGGCCGGACGTCCAGGTGCTCGCAAGCCCGCCGGAGCGCGCGGACCACCAGGTGGGATTCGTCGGTCGGCACGTCCTCGACGCCGCCCGCTCCCGCGTCGAGCACCTCGATCTTCAGGCCGCCCTCGGTGACCTGCAGTTCGACCACGTCGTAGCGGGCCAGTGCGAGGCCGAGCGCGTCGAATCCCGGGCCGAGGTTCGCGCTCGACGCCGGGACCGTCGCGCGGAACCCGCGCAGGGCCGTCACGACCGCGCCCCAATGTGGCATTGGGTGCATGCGACGCACCCAATGTGGCGTTCGGTGCGTGAGACGCACCCAATGCCACATTGGGGCGCTGTGGCCGAAGCGCGAGCCGGGCCGGTCACCGCAGGTCCAGCGCCGCCGCCACGGCCGTCGGGTCGACCGCGAGCGGTTCCACCTCGACGTTGCCTTCCAGCGCCGTCGCCGGGTCCTTCAGGCCGTGCCCGGTGACCGTGCAGACGACCTTCGAGCCCTTCGGCAGGCGTCCGTCCGCCGCGGTGGCCAGCAGGCCCGCCACGCTCGTCGCGGACGCGGGCTCCACGAAGACGCCCTCGCGGCGGGCCAGCAGCCGGTACGCCTCAAGGATCTTCTCGTCGGTGATCGCCTCGAACAGGCCGTCCGACTCGTCGCGCGCGGAGACCGCGCCCGCCCACGAAGCGGGGCTGCCGATGCGGATCGCGGTCGCGATGGTGTCCGGGTCGGAGACCGGTTCGCCGTGCACCAGCGGCGCGGCGCCGGCGGCCTGGAAACCGAACATCCGCGGGGTGTTCTTGACCACACCGTCGGCCGCGTACTCCGAATAGCCCTTCCAGTACGCGGTGATGTTGCCCGCGTTGCCGACCGGGAGGCAGTGCACGTCCGGGGCCTCGCCGAGCACGTCGCAGATCTCGAACGCCGCGGTCTTCTGCCCGGCGATGCGCACCGGGTTGACCGAGTTGACCAGCGTGACCGGATAGTCCGCCGCGGTCTTGCGGGCGAGTTCGAGGCAATCGTCGAAGTTGCCGTCGACCTGGAGGATCCGCGCGCCGTGCAGCACCGCCTGGGCGAGCTTGCCCATCGCGATCTTGCCCTGCGGCACCAGCACCGCGCAGGTGAGCCCGGCCCGCGCGGCGTACGCGGCGGCCGAGGCCGAGGTGTTGCCGGTGGACGCGCAGATCACCGCTTTGAGGCCGCTGGCCAGCGCGTGCGTGATCGCCACGGTCATCCCGCGGTCCTTGAACGAGCCGGTCGGGTTCGCGCCCTCGACCTTCAGGTACACCTGCGAGCCGGTCAGCTCCGACAGGTGCGCGGCGGGCAGCAGCGGCGTGTTGCCCTCGCCGAGCGTGACCACGCGCGCCCCGTCGGGGACCGGAATCCGGTCGCGATATGCCTCGATGATCCCTGGCCAACCACTCACGCGTCTTCGCCTTCCACCCGCATCACGCTGACAACCTCGTGCACCACATCGAGTTTCGCGATTTCGTCCACAGTGGACTGCAAAGCCGCGTCGGGCGCAAGGTGGGTCACCACGACGAGGCTCGCCGTGTCGTTCGCGTCGCGCTGGCGCACCGCGGCGATGCTCACGCCGTGCGCGGCAAACGCTTGCGCCACCTGGGCGAGCACGCCCGCGCGGTCCGCGACGTCGAGGCTCACGTGGTAGCGCGTCGGCGTCTGGCCCATCGGCCGCACCGGCAGCGCGGCGTGCGCCGATTCGCGCGGGCCGCGGCCGCCGAGCACCTGGTTGCGCGCCACCGCGACGAGGTCGCCGAGCACCGCGCTGGCGGTCGGCGCGCCGCCGGCGCCCTGGCCGTAGAACATCAATTCGCCGGCCGCGTCCGCCTCGACGTAGACCGCGTTGAACGCGCCGCCGACGCCGGCCAACTGGTGGCTGCGCGGAATCATCACCGGATGCACGCGAGCGGAGACCGACTCCGCACCGTCATCCGCCGTCACCCGTTCGCAAATCGCCAGCAGCTTCACCGTGCGGCCAAGCGTGCGCGCCGCGGCCAGGTCGGACGCCGTGACGTCGGCGATGCCTTCGCGGTGCACGTCTTTCGCGGTGACCCGGGAGTGGAACGCCAGCGAGGCAAGGATCGCGGCCTTCGACGCGGCGTCGTAACCGTCGACGTCCGCCGTCGGGTCCGCTTCCGCGTAGCCGAGCCGGCTCGCCTCGTCGAGCGTTTCGGCGTAGCCCGCGCCGGTGGCGTCCATCGCGGAAAGGATGTAGTTGGTGGTGCCGTTGACGATCCCCATCACGCGGGTGATCCGGTCCCCCGCCAAGGATTCGCGCAGCGGGCGCAGCAGCGGGATGGCCCCGGCCACGGCGGCCTCGAAGTACAGGTCGACGCCAGCCGCGTCGGCCGCCTCGAACAGTTCGGCGGAATGCTCGGCGAGCAGCGCCTTGTTGGCGGTGACCACGGATTTGCCCGCGTTCAGCGCGGTGAGCAGCCAGCTGCGCACCGGGTCGATCCCGCCGACCAGTTCGACCACGACGTCGACGTCGTCCCGCGCCACCAGCGCGGCGGCGTCGTCGGTGAGCAGTTCGGCGGGCAGCTCCGGGTGCTTGTCCGGACGCCGCACCGCGATGCCGACCAGTTCCACCGGCGCGCCCGCGCGGGCCGCCAGCTCGCCGGCCTGTTCGGTGAGCAGCCGGGCGACCTCGCTGCCGACCGTGCCGCAGCCGAGCATCGCGACGCGAATGGGCGCACGATCCGTTGGAGAGAGGCCTTTCGGAGACACAGTGGACACTTCTCAAACCTCCAGGCGCAGCATGTCGTCCGTCGTCTCCCTGCGCAGCAGCAGCCGGGCGGCGCCGTTGCGCACGGCGACCACCGCGGGCCGCGGCAGCCGGTTGTAGCCACTGGCCATCGCGTAGCAGTAGGCGCCGGTCGCCGCGACGGCCAGCAGGTCGCCGGGAGCCAGCGTGTCTGGCAGCCAGCAGTCTCGGACGACGATGTCGCCGGACTCACAGTGTTTTCCCACCACGCGAGACAAAGCCGGGGTCACCGGCTCGTCGCCGTCGGCGGCGGACCGCGAAACCACGCGGCAGTCGTACACCGCGTCGTAGAGCGCCGTGCGGATGTTGTCGCTCATGCCGCCGTCGACGCTGACGTACCGGCGGGCGGTCTCGTCGCCGAGCGCGACGTCCTTGATCGTGCCCACTTCGTACAGCGTGAACGTGCCCGGGCCGGCGATCGCACGGCCGGGTTCACCCGCGATGCGCGGCACCGGGAGGTCGGCGTACGCGCATTCCTTGCGGACGATCTCGCGGATCTGCGTGATCATCTGCGAGGGCGGCGGCGGGTTGTCCTTTTCGGTGTAGGCGATGCCGAAACCGCCGCCGAGGTCGACGACGTTCATCTGCTCCAGCAGTTCCGGGCCGTGCTCCTTGGCCAGTTCCGCGAGCAGCCCGACGACGCGGCGCGCGGCCACCTCGAACCCGTCGGCGTCGAAGATCTGCGAACCGATGTGGCTGTGCAGGCCGATCAGCTTCAGCGACGGCGCGTTCAGCACCCGGCGCACCGCCTCGGCGGCATCGCCGGAAGCCAGCGAGAAACCGAACTTCTGGTCCTCGTGCGCGGTCGCGATGAACTCGTGGGTGTGCGCCTCGACGCCGACCGTCACCCGGACGAGCACCTTCTGCTCGACCTCGTGCGCGGCGGCGATTTCGGCGAGCCGGGCGATCTCGTAGTACGAGTCGACCACCACGGTGCCGACACCCGCTTCGACGGCGGCGTCGAGTTCGGCGACCGATTTGTTGTTGCCGTGGAACGTGATCCGCTCCACCGGGAAGTTCGCGCGCTGCGCGACGGCCAGTTCGCCGCCGCTGCAGACGTCGAGGCTCAGTCCCTGTTCGGCCACCCAGCGGGCGACCTCGACGGACAGGAACGCCTTCGACGCGTAGTGCACGAGCGCCGGGTCGTCGAACGCCTCGGCGTAGTCGGCGCAGCGGGACTTGAAGTCCGCCTCGTCGACCACGAACAGCGGCGTGCCGTAGGTCTCGGCGAGATCGCGCACGTCGACGCCGGCGATCCGCACGACGCCGTCCGCGGCGCGATAAACGTTGCGCGGCCACACTTTCGCGGGCAGCAGGTCGAGTTCGCCGGCGCTCGCGGGCGGGAACCCGGAGGCGTCGGCATGGGGGTAGACGTCGGCGTGGCGGGGGCCCGCGGGGTGCGCCATTGTTTACATCCGTTCCGGAGCGGAGACACCGAGCAGCGACAGGCCGTTCGCCAGTACCTGGCGCGCGGCTTCACACAGAGCGAGCCGGGCGTACGTGAGGGGTGTTGCCTCCTCGTCGCCCTGCGGGAGGACCCGGCCCACGGTGTAGAACTTGTGGTACGCGCCGGCCAGTTCCTCGAGGTAGCGGGCCACGCGATGCGGTTCGCGCATCTCCGCCGCCCGCCGCACCACGGCGGGGAATTCGCCGATGGTGCGGATCAGGTCGCCTTCTGCAGGCAGGGTGAGCAGTCCGAAATCGACGTTCTCGCCGGACTCGCCGGTCTTGAGCCCGAGGTCCGCCGCGCCGCGCCGCAGCGACGACAGCCGGGCGTGCGCGTACTGCACGTAGTAGACCGGGTTGTCGTTGGAATGCTTGCGCAGCAAGTCCAAATCGATGTCCAAAGAGGAATCGACGGAGTAGCGGATCAGCTCGTAGCGGGCCGGGTCGACGCCGACCGCCTCCACGAGGTCCTCGAGCGTGATCACGGTGCCCGCGCGCTTGGACATCCGCACCGGTTTGCCGTCGCTGACCAGGTTCACCATCTGGCCGATCAGCACCTCGACCGTGGCCGGGTCGTCGCCGAACGCCGCGGCGGCCGCCTTGAGCCGCGCGATGTAGCCGTGGTGGTCCGCGCCGAGCATGTAGATGCACAGGTCGTGGCCGCGGTTGCGCTTGTCCTTGAAGTAGGCGAGGTCGCCCGCGATGTAGGCGGTGTTGCCGTCCTTCTTGATGACGACCCGGTCCTTGTCGTCGCCGTACTCGCTGGAGCGCAGCCACCAGGCGCCGTCGGCGAAGTAGAGGTTGCCGGAGTCCTTGAGCTGCTGCACCGCCGCGTCGACCGCGCCGGATTCGTGCAGCGAGTTCTCGTGGAAGTAGACGTCGAAGTCGGTGCCGAACTCGTGCAGGCTCTGCTTGATCTGGCTGAACATCAGCTCGATGCCGATGCGCCGGAAGGTCTCGTGCCGCTCGTCCTCGGGCAGGCTCAGCGCGCTCGGCTCGGCCTTGATCACCTCGGCCGCGATGTCGCTGATGTACCCGCCCGCGTAGCCGTCCTCCGGCGCGGGCTCGCCCTTCGCGGCGGCGATCAGCGAGCGCACGAACCGGTCGATCTGCGCGCCGGCGTCGTTGAAGTAGTACTCGCGGGTGACGTCCGCGCCCTGCGCGCCGAGCACGCGGCCCAGCGCGTCGCCGACCGCGGCCCAGCGCGTGCCGCCGAGGTGGATCGGGCCGGTCGGGTTCGCGGAGACGAACTCCAGGTTGATCCGGGTCCCGGCCAGCGCGTCGCCCCGGCCGTACGCCGCGCCCGCGGCCAGCACCTGGCGCACGACCTCGCCCTGGGCGTCCGCGGCGAGCCGGAAGTTGAGGAAGCCCGGTCCGGCGACCTCGACCGCGGCCACCCCGTCCGCACCGGCGACGACCTCGGCGAGCGCCTCGGCGAACTCGCGCGGCTTCAGCCCGGCTTTCTTGGCCACCTGCAGCGCGAGGTTGGTCGCGTAGTCTCCGTGGTCCGGGTTGCGCGGGCGTTCGATGGTCACGGTCTCCGGCAGCACGGCGGCGTCGACGCCCCGTGCGGCGAGGACCTGCACGGCGGAGCTGCGGACCAGATCGGCGAGAGCGGCGGGAGTCACTCGCCGGATTCTAGGTGCGCTTCGGCCGCGCGGTCGCGGCGGTACGCGCTGGCGAGACGGCGGGCACACCGGAGGCGGATGTTCCGCTCGCCGGGGCGCCTCGCGGGTGTTCACGGTGATCGCACGCCCGGTCTCTACACTGGGCTACCGGCAGGGTTCCGTCCGGATCCCTCCCCCGCTCTCACGAGGAGATCTCGGCAACCATGGCCAACGGGACCACCAAGAAGAAGGGCTCGTCCGCGTCCGCGGTGAAGGCGGCGAAGAACCGCTCGGTCGTCGCGGGCAAGCGCACGCCCTGGGGCACCATCATCGGCGTCGTCGTGGTGGTCGCCCTGCTGGCCGGCGTCATCGTCTACTACCTGCAGGCCTCCGCGCCCAAGCGCGACCAGGCCTCCCGGGACGAGGCCGCCGCCGCCTTCGCGCCGACCGCGAGCAATCCGGACCCGTCGAAGAAGATCCCCGGCGTGATCACCAAGCAGTACACCGGTTCGGTGCACATTCTGCCCACCGAACGGGTGGCCTACGACCAGAGCCCGCCGTTCGGCGGCCCGCACGACGGGTACTGGGCCACCTGCACCGGCGTCGTCTACCCGACCGCGGTGCGCAACGAGAACATGGTGCACGCGCTCGAGCACGGCACCGTGTGGATCGCCTACAACCCGGACCTCGTCAAGGGCGACCAGCTGCCGCTGCTGGAGGCGCGGGTCAAGGGCAAGCCGTACACGATGATGTCGCCCTACCCCGGCCTGGACAAGCCGATCTCGCTGCAGTCGTGGGGCCACCAGCTGAAGCTGGACAGCGCCGACGACCCGCGCATCGACCAGTTCATCGCCGCGCTGCGGACCAACCCGAACGGCGTGTACCCGGAGATCGGCGCCTCGTGCGACGCGCTCGGCAAGGGCATGTTCGACCCGAGCAACCCGCCGAAGTTCGACCCGAGCAAGCCGGGCAAGGACGCGAAGCCGATGGACTACAAGGGCAGCACCGGGGCGCAGAACGAGCAGCAGCCCGGCATGCCGGGCACCCCGCCCGCCGGGCAGTGACCGTGGGCAGCTCCGAAAACGACGCTGACCAGGCGGAGGCGAGCGCTGTCGAACCCGAAGGGTCCGCTCCGGCGGAGCGGACCGGCTGGTCCCGGTGGGTGGTCATCGGCGGGACGCTGATCGCCGTGCTGCTGGTCGGGGCCGCGATCGGCGTCTTCGCGACGCGGCTCACCGACGGCAGCGACGCGGTGCCGGCGACGCCGGGCGCGGGTTCGGTCGAGGTCGGCTTCGCCCAGGACATGTCGGTGCACCACCTGCAGGCGGTCACCATGGCCGGCTGGGCCCGCGACCACTCGACCGACCCGGAGATCCGCCAGCTCGCGTTCGACATCGAGCGCACGCAGACCGAGCAGGTCGGGCGGATGAAGGGCTGGCTCATGCTGTGGGACCAGCCGGAGCAGGCGACCGGCGCGTACATGACGTGGATGACCGAGCCGATGGGCCACGCGGGCATGCAGATGCCGACCAGCAGCCCGGCCGGCGGCGCGCCGATGCCCGGCATGGCCACCGACGCGGACCTCGCGAAGCTGCGCTCGCTGTCCGGGCGTGCGCTGGACGTCGAGTTCCTTCAGCTGATGCTGCGCCACCACCAGGGCGGCGTGGCGATGGCCGAGTACGCGCAGGACCACACGTCCAACGACGCGGTGAAAGCGTTGTGCCGCAGCATGTTGGTGTCCCAGGGCGCGGAAATGGACCAGATGAAGCTCATGCTGAAGGGGCGGAACGCGCAGCCGCTGCCCGCCCCCTGACGTTCTCCGTGAACCCTTTCAAAAGCTCGTGAGCGCTTAGCCGCTCACGAGCTTTTGTATGTGGGCCGCGCCAATTCCTTGATGTCGCCCAGCGTCCCCCACTCGTCGCGCCCGAGCCGGGACAGCGGGCGCAGCCGGTCGATCATCGGGTGGTCGCCGTCGAGGACGTCCTCGTTGACCGCGAGGTGCACGACCCGGCCGAACACCACTGTCGAGCGGCCGAAACCGACCGTGCTGTGCAGTTCGCATTCGAACGCCACCGGCGATTCCGCCACGCGCGGCGGACGGACCTTCAGGCTCGGCTCGCGGGTGAGCCCGGCTTCGTCGAATTCGCTCAGCTCCGGCGGGAAATCCGCGCCGGTGGCGTTGATCTGCTCGAACAGCGGCTCGGGCGCGAGGTTGACCACGAACTGCCGGGTCGACTCGACGTTGCGCAGAGTGTCTTTCCGCCCGACCGAGGTGAACTGCAGGACCGCGGGCGCGGCCGAGGCGACGGTGAAGAACGAATGCGGCGCGAGGTTGTCGACCCCGGCTCGCGAGGTGCTCGACACCCAGGCGATCGGCCGCGGCACGACGGTCGCGGTCATCAGGTGGTAGAACGCGTTCGGGGCCAGCTGTGCGGGGTCGAAGTCCTTGCGCATGGTTCCCGGTCTACCAGGACAGCTCCGCGCATCTGCGGGCGCATTGCGGTCCCTCGACCTGAAGCGTCGCGTGTTTGATCTCGTAGCGGACCGACAGCAGGTCTTGCGCCTTGGTGAGCACAGTGGACTGTTCGGCTTCCGCGTTCACCGTCAGGTGGGCCGAGGCGACTTCCATGCCCGAGGTCAGCGTCCAGACGTGCAGGTCGTGCACATCCGCGACGCCCGGCAGCGCAGCGAGTTCGGTGCTGATCGCGCCGACGTCGACGCCGGCGGGCGCGTGCTGGAAGAGGATCCGCAGCGCGCGGCGGGCGAGCGTCCAGGTGCGCGGCAGGACGAACAGTCCGATGGCGACACCGATGATCGGGTCGGCGTAGCGCCAGCCGGTGGTGAGCGTGATCGCGCCGCTGAGCAGCACGCCGACCGAGCCGACGAGGTCAGCCAGCACCTCGAGGTACGCACCGCGGACGTTCAGGCTTTCCTTCGCGCCCGAGCGCAGCACCAGGAAGGACACGATGTTCGCGCCGAGGCCAGCCGCGGCGGCGAGCAGCACCGGCAGGCCAGGCACCTCCGGCGGATCGGTGATCCGCCCGATCGCCTCGACCGCCACGTACCCGGCGACCCCGAACAGCAGCACCGCATTGGCAAGCGCGGCAAGGACTTCCGCCCGGTACATGCCGAACGTGCGGCTGGGCGTCGGCCCGCTGCGGCGCGCGAGCACGATCGCGGCGAGCGCCATGCCGACGCCGAGGACGTCGGTGAACATGTGCGCGGCGTCGGAGATCAGCGCGAGCGAGCCGGTGGCGAAGCCGACGACGAACTCCAGCACCATGAACCCGGCGCCGACCGCGAGAGCGATCAGCAGCGCGCGGACGTAGCGGCCGGACGCGCTCGCCGGAGCGGCGGTGTGCCCGTGGCCGTGCCCGTGTCCCATCGCTCGCCTCCCAAGTTTCGGTGTCGAGAGGAATATATAGTGACATGCGCATATGTGCAATACAGGGTAGCCTAACTTCACTCTAATGCCTGGTGGAGTGTTTCTCCCAGCCCTGTTCCGCGAGGTGGGAAAGCTCAGCGCACGAGCCGGAAGAACCCGCGAATCTGCTCGACGAGCGACGCCGGTTGTTCCATCGCCGCGAAGTGCCCGCCGCGCGGCAATCGCTCGAACCAGCGCAGGTCGGTGTACTTCAGCTCCGCCTGCCGCCGCGACGGCCGGATGATGTCGCGCGGGTACACGGAGATGCCGGACGGTGCCGTGACGAGATCGCCGAAGCTGCGGAAGCTCTCCCAGTACAGCCTCGCGGACGACGTCGCCGAGGCGGTGAACCAGTACGCCGAGATCGCGTCGAGGAGCTGCTGCCGGGTGACGGCGTCCTCGGGGTGCCCGTTGTTGTCGGTCCAGGCCCAGAACTTCTCGGCGATCCAGGCCGCTTGTCCCGCCGGCGAGTCGGTCAGGCCGTAGCCCAGCGTTTGCGGACGCGTGCCCTGCTGGCCCGAATATCCCTGGCCGGTGCTCCGGAACTCCGCCGCCGCTCGCGCGCCTTCGCGCTCCTCGTCAGTCCGGTCCTCGAACTGGCCCTGTGGCGCGGCCGCCATGTTGACGTGCACCCCCGCGACCCGCTCCCGCGCGACTTCGCCGAGTGCGCCCGAAACCGCCGAACCCCAGTCGCCGCCCTGCGCGCCGTACCTCTCGTAGCCGAGGGAAACCATCAACTGATCCCAGGCAGCCGCGATTTTCGGGACGCCCCAACCGGCCTCGCTCGGTTTGTCGCTCCAGCCGTACCCCGGCAGCGAAGGCGCGACGACGTGGAACGCGTCCGCCGGATCGCCGCCGTGCGCCCGCGGATCGGTCAGCGGACCGAGGATGTCGAGGAATTCGAGCACCGAGCCAGGCCAGCCGTGCGTGATCACCAGCGGAAACGCGTCTGGCTCCGGCGAGCGGAGGTGGACGAAGTGAATCCCGAGGCCGTCGATCTCCTGGCGGAACTGCGGGAAAACGTTGAGCCGCTCGGCGAACCCGAAGTCGTAGTCCTCGGCCCAGCTGCGGCAGAGCTCCTGGGCGTAGGCGAGCGGCAGCCCTTGCGACCAGTCGCCGACGGTCTCCGCCTCCGGCCACCGGGTGCGCCGCAACCGCGCCCGCACGTCGTCGATGTCCTCGTCCGCCACCCTGACCTGGAACGGCTCGGCGCTCACCGGTGCTCCCTCCGCCTCGACAGTTCGACGCTACCGCGCTAAGCACCCTCTGTGCGCGGTCGTGAGGGGGCATGCGCTAGGCTTTGTTCAGTTCGCGCGAGCGAGCCCTCGTAGCTCAGGGGATAGAGCACTGCCCTCCGGAGGCAGGTGTCGCAGGTTCGAATCCTGCCGAGGGCACCCTGTTTGAACACGCAAAACCGGCCCCTACCAGCGAGAACGCGGTAGGGGCCGATTCGCGTCTTACCCGGCTGACCACGGCGGACTGCGGCCGAATCCGGGGGCCAGCGGCCAATGTACGGCCAAACGCTCACCGGCCCGAGCCGAGCGCTGTCTCCACCTGCCGCCGCGCGGCCTGCTCACCGCCGTCGAGGAAGCTGGCGTAAACCTCCAGCAGGACGGCAATCGACTGCCCCGCCCACTGCGCGACCGTCGCCGCCGGGACGCCGGCAGCGAGCCACGTGCTCACCGCGGCGTGCCGCAGGTCGTACGGCCGGGCGGCGAGCGGACCCCGCAGGACGTGGGGCGTGAACGTCGCCTCACGGGCCGCACGGAACACCTTGGTGTAGGTGACCTTCGAGACTGGTCCCCCGCGCTCACCGACGAACAGGCGTCCATCCGGGCCGTAGCCGAACCGTTCGACGTGTCGCCACAGGATGGCGGTCAGCTCCGGCACGCACGGCACCGGCCGCACCTCCCCCGCGGACCGCGACTTGAGCGGCCGGTCCTCCCCCACCGTGCCCGTGTCCGTCCACAGGGCGTCGATGTAGGGCCTTGATCCTTCGAGGTAGAGCGTGCCCCAGTCGAATTCCCACTCCCCCGTTTCCGCATCGCGGCGCGGTGCCGGCAGCGCCAGCTGCTCTTTGCGGAGGTTCGTGGCCTCCTCCGGCCGGAGCGCGGCGAAGTACATCAGGCCGAAGAACGCTTCGAGGTGCGCGCCGCTCCGGGGAGTCTCACCGATGATCCGCAGCAGCGTGCGCGCCTGCACCGGGTTGGGAACGGCCCGCTTATCGACCTTGCGCTTGCCCTTGGGCATCTTCGTCCACTTCGCGTTCGTGAGCGGGTTAGCGTCGAGCACCTGAAGTTCTTCCCGGGCGTAGTCGAGTAGGTTCGACAGGACGGAACGGGTCCGGCGAGCCACAGACGGCGCGTACGGCTTGCCGTCGAGCCGTTGCGTCACTGCCCGCTGAAGCGCGCGCAGCACCTCGGGGTTTTCCGCCGAGTCGACGGCCATCGTGTTGCGCGACAGCCATTCGAGCACCCGCGCGGCTTCCGCCGGCACCGCTCCCGCTTTCCGCCGGGGCGGGTTGTATCCCCACTGGCGCACTACCGACCGCACCAGCGCGGAATCCGGCCGCCCGGGCTTGTCCGGCACGAATACCGGCAGCACCCTGATCAACGCCTCCGCTGTCGTCTGGCGCGCCGTCGCAGCGAGGTCCGGCCACTTCATGTCGACGTAGCGTGTGGTGGCTTCAAACCACGGCATGTCCGCGACTGCTTTTCCCTGTTCGACGGGTAATCCGGTCGCGAGGTCGAATCGAGCGCCGTTCCGCTGTGCGGTGATCAGTTCGGCGCGGAAGCTTTCCGCCTGCGCACGGATCTTGAAGCTCTCGCCGAATTCGGTGGTCTCGACCTTCCACCGGACGCGGTAGCTGGTGACCTTGCCGTTCGCGTTCTTACGAGTGATGACGGCCCAGACCTGGACTCGGTAACTACCAGGCATTACGCGGCCTCCAAACAGGACTCAAGCCAGGTGTCGACGTCGGCACGTCGAATACGGAGTTGGCGATTGGGGAGCTTCAGGCACCGCGGCGCGCGTCCTTTTGCGCGCCAGTCATCGAATGTCGAGCGGGCGATATCGAACTCCTCGCAGAACTCGTCAACGGTGAGGTGTTCACGTGCGGCCATGGCGATGTCTCCGGAGCTAGGCAGGCGGGCGCGGAGGCGATGAACACGGGTGCTCCTCTCGGTGGTGTCACTCGGGGTGTCACTCGGGTTTGTGCTGGTCAAAGGGGGTGGAGTGACGGAGTGACAGGTGTGACAGGGATGGGTGGTCGCGGGCGTCACTCCCGCGTCCGCGGCGTGACAGCCGGCGTAGCTGTCACTCGGGGGTGTCACTCGGATTCGTGCTGGTCAGCGGCCTGGGGTGACACCGGTGACAGGTGTGACAGGGTGGGTGCGGCACCGCTGTCACTCGCCCCCGGCGCGCTGTAGATGCCGTCCACCGTGCGCGCCAGCTGGCCGGCGTCGCCCATGCGCTTGCAGGTCTGGCGGATGGTTTCCGGCTTGGCCTCAAGCGCGGCGGCGATCGCTTTCGGCGTGAGCGGCCCGTGGTCGCGCAGAACCCGCAGGATCTGCGCGCGGGTGTCGCCGACCAGGTGATCGGCCGCCGGGCCGTCGAGCTTTGTCCACCTGCCGGCGGTGGCGTCGAACGTCATGGCGTAGTCGGCCTCTTCGACGTCGCGGCCGGTCACGTGCAGCACCCCGTCCGCCTGCCCACGGCCGCGCTCGAGTACGAGTGTGGCGTCAACGGCACCGGTAAGCCCGTTCGTGCCGGAGACGAGGTTCTGCCAGTCCTCCGCCCCCTGCTTACGGACGTGGTGAATCAGCAGGAACGGGACGCTGTAGTGGTCAGCCAGCTGCTTGAACCGGCCGGCCGCGGCGTAGTCGCCGGCGTAGGCCGACAGGCCCGACGCGTCGGACCCGCGCATCTTCTCGTAGGTGTCGATGATGACCAGCCGGGCGTGCGGGTTCTCCTCCAGCCACTCGACAAGCACGGCGTCACCGCCCGCGGTCATGGTGGGGCAGGCGGTTTCGAGGGTGAGCATCGGCGCGGCCTCGCCGCCGGCGGCGAGCATCTGCCGCCGGCGACGCTGCAACCGCCGGCCCGTGTCCTCCAGCGCGCAGTACAGGACCGGGCCGCGCTCCACCTCGATCGAGCCCAGCACCGGCACGCCGTTGGCGATGTCCGCGCCCATGCCGAGCGACAGCCACGACTTGCCCAGCTTCGGCGCGCCGGCCAGCAGGTTCAGCCCCTCGGCAAGCAGGCCGGGCACGGCCCACTTCGGCGGCGGGAACTCCTCTCGCATCAGCTCCGCATCGGTCCACCGGGTGCGGCGGGCGGGCGGTGTCGGCACAGCGGCCAGCGGCCGGGGTGTGGTCATGGCTGGTTCCTCCGAGCGTTGGTCAGGCGACGTGCCGCGGGCGCTTCGCTCCGGCGCGCAGACCGGACGTGATCGTCGTGTTGGCTTCGCGGGCGGTGAAATGCCGCGCTCCGATGTGGCGGCCGGCCGCGGTGAGCAACGCGGCCCGCACCTCGTCTTCGGTGAGCGCGTCGCCGGCGACCAGCTGCCCCAGTGCGACCGCGGCGGCGTAGAGCGTCGCGTTGCGGTTCTGCTTGGCGTCGGCGACCTTCCCCGCCTCCGCCCGCACCGCGACGTCGAGGTAGCGGGACCGGCGGCCGGCGGCCGGGCGGATCGGCACCGCGGGCGCGGCCGGCAGCGGGGCGGGGGTGAGCCGCTCGACCAGCCACGCCGGCAGCTCCGCCAGCGCACCGTCCCACACGTAGCTGTAGCGTCCGGCGTCGGTGACCGTGCCCGGGGCGACGACGTAGCCGCCCCACGCGCGGGTGTCGACCTTCCAGCCGAGCCCGTTGCCGCGGTCTCCGCTGGTGATCCGCAGGACCACGCCGGCCGGGACGCGGTAGTACAGGTGCAGCCCACCCGAGGGCGTCCGGACGGTCAGGGTGTCGCCGGGCAGCTCCTGGCCGGCTTCGTCGGCGAGGACGGCGAGCACGTCTTCCCCCGAGCGCGCGCCGGCCGCGGCCCACCGCGCGGGGACGTCCTCGCCGGGCTTGAGCGTGTCGAGGTCGAGCACGCACAGCCCGGACGGCCCGGTTGCGATGCCGATCCCGTACGGCGCGTGGGTCCACGCGGCGCGGATCTTGTCTGGGTCGGTGGTGGCGCGCTGCTCCCAGGTGCGGTGTCCGCCGGCGCACCGCCCGGTCCCGGGGCAGCCGTCTTCGGCGTGCCCGGCGGGTCGCTTGCCGCCGGGGCGGAGCGGGAAGACGTGCCAGCCGCGGCCGGCCGCGTCGAGTGCGGCGTCCACTGTGGTCGTGTTCATCGGTCCTCCTGCGGGTGGTCGTGGTCGGGGTTGCTGAGTCCGAAGTCCGGCGCGGCCGGGTCGGCGACCGCGACGTCGTCGAGTCCGCCGCGAGCGCGGGCGATGACGTCGAGCAGGTCACCCAGCGACGTGCGCAGCTCGGTGCCCTCGGGCAGCGGCGCGACGGGCAGCCGGTCGACGCCCAGCCGCGCAGCCTGCTCGGCGGCCCACGCGTCCATCGCGGCTTCGTCGTCGTGGAAGTCCGGCGGCAGCGGGATCTCCCGCAGCCGCGGGTGCTGCTGGAGCAGCCAGTCCCGGCATTCCGCCCCGACCGTCAGAGCCGAGACGCCCGCGCCGGGCATCGTGGCCACTTCGCGGCGGGTGATGTGGGCGAGGATCGTGCGGAACGGCAGCGCGTTCACGGGCAGTCGGTGCGTGACGGAGAGGATCGAGTACAGGTCAAACTCGCGGGTGTCCATCGTGGTCAGTTGCCCTTCGTGAGCTGGTGGACGGCTTCGCAGCCGCGGCACTTGGCGGTGAAGATCCAGAACCAGGGCGAGCGGGTCTCGCCGGGCTCCAGCACCAGGCCGCACAAGGTGGTGATCCGGCCGGACCACCACGACCTGCTGCCGCGGTGCACGAGCGGTTTGCTGCTCATCACGTCTCCCGTCGTCGGTGACTGTGTGTGCCTGTTTTTGGGTAGGGTCGACCGGCGCGGTGTCCCGGGAGGGAGCCGCGTCACGGGGTGTTCAAGTGGGGGTTTCGGGCCGTGATCAGGGGGTTCGCGGGGGTGAGTCCCTCGCCTCCCTGGTCAGTGTCGGTGCTGGTCAGGTGAGGGAGGCGAGTCCGGGGAGGCGGTGAGGGAGAACTCCCCGGATCTCGCGGCCTCCCTCAGTCGGTTCCCTCGGTCTCGTCGCCGTCGAACTCGCCGTCTTCGTCACGCTCCGCGATAGCATCGCGGACGCGGGCGGCAGAGACCTGCATGACTCCGCCGGTCTTGTACGGCTTGGCCGACTCCGGCAGCGCGTCGTGCAGGTCGCTGTGGGTCCACTCGCCGTAGGTGCCGCGGTCGCATTCGGTCAGCCGCTGCAACACCTCCTGCGTGCGCATCCGCGCTTCGGTACCGAGCACGGCCGCGATGTTCGCGAGGTGGTCCACCGGGCCAGCCTGCTCCGCCGGGGCGTCGGCGGCCGGCAGCGCCGTCTGCTCGCGCAGCACCATGGCGCGCTTGGTGACCGCGTGGGCGTCCTTGGGCGAGACGTAGAACGACCGCAGCAGGCCGGGCTTGGCGGTGAAGCCGCGCGCCATGCAGGTGCCGACGTCGCCGGGACCCTCGTCGGTCTTCGGGGTGAGCCCCACCGCGGAGATGCCCGCCTTGTACGAACCCGTGCCGAGAACGGCGTCGTTGGCCATCTGGTCGCCGATGGCGAAGCACGCCTTGTTGCTGGCCACCGAGGTGATCTTGCGCGGCAGCGCGTCCTTCGACGGCTCCGGCGTGAGGAAGATCAGCGTGATGGCGTACTTGCGTGCGGTGCTCATCAGCTTGGACGCGACCTCGATCGCCTTCTTGCCGTCCTTGCCCATGAACAGGTTCTGGCACTCGTCGATCACCACGACGCGCGGGCGCAGCCGTCCGTCCTTTTCGGCCAGTACGCGGGTCACCGCGCGGTCGGTGGCGTGCGCCTTGAGCGCCTTACCCCGCACCGAAAGGTCGTCGTACAGCTCGTAGAGCAGGTTCAGGCACGCGTCCACGGTCTCGTCGCCGGCACCGGTGGTGAGCGTCCGCAGCCGCGGCTTCATGGGGTCGTAGTCGGTGTTCTCCGCCATGACCACGACGTCGATGTCCACCAGCGGGTCCAGCATCGCGCCCAGCACCAGGTTGATGGCCAGCGTGGACTTGCCCGAGCCCATCATGCCGCCCAGGGCGTAGTTGGCCTCGAACAGCCGGCCGCGCACCACGTCGCCCTTGAGCGTCACCCCGACCGGCACGCCGGCGAAGTAGTCGGCGGTGACGGTGTCCAGGTCCGTGAGCAGCGGCCACGGGTCGACCGGCTCAGACAGCACGCCCGGCTTGGCCACCCACAGGTCCAAAACGGACGGCTGCGGTTCGGTCGGCCACACCTCCCGCGGGTAGCGGACCAGGTTGTGCGCCAACGTGGTCTTGCGCTTGACGATCTCCTCCACCGGGCACGCCGGCGGCAACGCCACCTGCGCGCGCCAGCCCTTGCCGTCCTTGTGCGGCGGGGTGATGAACTTGATCCGCCACCCCTCCTTGACCGCGCGGTTGAACCCCGGGATGTTCAGGTTCTTCAGCGCGTTGAGGATCGTGTTCTCGTCCGGGAGTTCGTCCATCGTGTCGCCCTCGGCCGGCGGGGTGAGCCACTGCGGCATCTCGCCGTGTGTGCGGCCCTGCTGGTACAGGTAGCCGACACCCACGACCGTGCCGACGACCAGCAGCAACACGCCGTAGGTGGTCAGGAACCACACCACGAACGCGACCGCGTCGAACACGCCCGTGATGGGCGTCAGGATCTCGCCGATTTCGCCGTCATTGATCGCCAGGATGATGCCCAGGACCAGCAGAAACCCTGTCACACCAACGGAACCGATGACGGCAGCCTTGATCCACTGACCCGGGGCGCGGAGCCAATCCATGGTGCGGTCGTGGCGGCGCTGCTTCTCCGCCACGTCCCGGGCCTCCCACTCCAACAGCTTGTCGTGTTCGCCCGCGGCTTCCGCGGCGCGCATCATGCGTTCGTAGCGGTTCGCGCCGTGCGTGTCCCGCCACCGCGTCACGACCACCTTGACCCCGGCGGCGGGGTAGGCGACACCGTGCCGGAACGCGGTCTTGGTGCGCTCGTGCTTGACCACGTCGCGGGCCGTGCGGACGACGGTCACCACGTCGTTGCCGTAGCCGCGGTAGCGGGCGATCGCCCGGGCCTTCTGCGAGGTGAGGCGCTGGTACTCCTCGTCGGTGACGATCTCGCCCTCGATCACCTCGCTGTGGTCCGGCGCGGTGGGCAGGTGGTGGACGGTGGCCAGCTCGCCGGCGGCCGGGGTCTGTTCGGTGTTGTCGTTCATCGGGTCCTCCGGCTCACTTGCGGTTGGGGTTGGCGTGCTCGTCGCGCAGCTGGCGGGCGAACTTCGGCGCGCAGTGCAGCGTCTTGCGGATCGACTCCGCCGAAGCCGGGTTGATCGCCACGTCGGGGTTGTCCAGCGCGGCGGTGAACGCGGCGCGCAGGTCCTCGATCGTGCGCGTCTTCGGGGCGCGCGGAGGTCGGGGCTTGTGGGTCGATTTCGGCTGGTCGGCCGGGCGATCGAGGGTCAACACCGGGGCGTCGACGATCGGGCCGTCGTCGACGCGCGGGGCCTGGTCCTGTTCGGCGAAGAACGCGGCGATCTCCTCGTCGAGCACGTCCGCGGCGTGCCGGTCCGGGTCGACCACCGCGGCGAGTCGACGGCCGTCGAGGGTGTAACGGCCCGGGGTGAACACCAGCCGCGCGTTGCCGTCGCCGTCGAGTTCGGCGACCGCGGTCCGGACGGCGGCGGCCCGGACCTTGGCGACCTTGCGCAGCGTCTTGCGTTCGATCCGGGCGGCGGCCCGCTCCGCCGCCGACCGCGGCGGCGAGGCCACGGCGAGCTGATGGGCGATGACGCCGGCGACGGACACGATGCCCATCACCACCGCCGCGTCCCACCCGCGGCCCAGGCCGTGCACGACGTTCAGGCCGAACCCGACGCCAGCGAACAGCCACGTGCCGAGCTGCAACGCCCACACCGGCCGCTCGGGGTGGCGGTGGCGGGTGACCTCCACTGCGAACGCGAACGCCCACATGCCCAGCTCCGAGAGCGCCGGCAGCGGTGCACCGGTGGCGTTGCCGTAGACACCGACGCCGTAACCGGCCATCGCCGGGACGGCCATGCCCGCCGACACCAGGGCGAGCAGGTAGATCGGCAGCCGCACCCGGTTCGCCGACAGCCACCCCGTGACCGCCTTCCGCGCGGCTTTCCGGTTGGCCTGGCGGGTCTTGCGGCGCTGGTCGGCCAGCTTGACCGCGGCTGCGGCGTCGATCCGGCGTTGGTCCGCCGCCGCAGTCTGCGCGCGCAGCTTGCGGTCCAGCGCGGCGTTCGCGTCCTGCCGCTGGATCTCTGCCTCCGCCGCGCGGGTGGCGCGGCGCTCGTCTGCCCAGCTCATCGGGTCACCTCCCGGTTCTCGTGGTCGGTCGTCTCGTCGGTGGTGGTCGGCGGCGCGGCGAGCTGCTTGCGCTCGGCCGCTTCGGTCTTCAGGCGGGTCTGCTGGCGGTGGTCGCGGATCTCGTGCGCCGCCCACCCGGCGGCGACGACCGCTGACACCAGGGCGAACCACGGCGTGAACACCATGGCCAGGACCAGCGGCCCGACCGTGAAAGCCAGCTCACCGAAGTGCCAGACGGCCCACTCCATGGCCAGTTCCAGGCGGGTCCGCTGCTCACGCTGCACGTTCATCGGGGCACCTCCTGCCCTGTCGGGAAACCTGCGGGGAAGAACTGGTTCACTCGCCGTCGCGGCGGCTGGGACGCCTGCCGTGTGGCGGCCTGGTCGAGCCGGACCAGCACGCCGGCCAAGATTCGTTCGGCGATGACCAGCGGAATGCGCAGCAGGTGTAGGACCAGGAACAGGCACACGGTCCCGGCGAACCGGAGCAGGGCGAGGGTTCCGCGCTCCTGCAACACCTCGAACGTGTTCACGTGCGCTCACCACCCTTCGCCGCGTTGAAGTCGGCGGCCCAGCGCTGGCACCACGCGGTGAGCTGGTCGAGCGGCGCGGACCAGGTGATCGACGGGTCCGCCTCGAACGCCCGGGCCGCGGCAACGGCGGCGGCCTGGCTGGGCGTACTCAGCGGCAGCACGGTGATCGGCCCGTTGTGGCCGAAGTTCATCGCGGTCCACATGTCGAGGCGGATGCGGATGCTGTTGCCGTCAGCGGACATGCCCGGGATGACCGCGAGGTGCGGGCCGATCTGGACGAACGGCCGCGTGATCGAAACTCGCGTGCCGTTGACGTCGAGGTCGCAGTTCACCGCGGCGAGGCCAGAGCCGTCGAACACGTAGGTGTCGAGTTTGAGGTAGCTGGTCATCGGTTCCCCTCCTTGGCGGCGGCCTCGCGGCGCGCACGGGCGATCTCTTCCTCTTGGCGCTGCATCTCCGTGTGCCAGGCGCCGGAGTCGTTCGTGGTCATGCGGCCACCCCCGCCCGGTCGGCCTGCTCGCTCTCGAAGCAGGTCCAGCACTGGCGGGTGCTGGTCGGCACGCAGTAGTCCTGCACCTGCCCGCAGTCCACGCAAGTGCGGCGGGCCTCCATCGCGTGGTCCAGCTGCCCCGGCGCCGCGGTGCGCTTGACCGCGGCCAGCTCGACCGAGAACAGCTCCGCCACGGTCTCCCGGGCGAAGGGCTGGTGGTGGCGGAACACCAGCAGCGCCAACGGGTCCTGTCCGTTGGGGCGCAACCCGACCTCGCGCAGCTGGGCGCGGGTGAGCAGGGTCGAGGGGGCCTCGCCCCACCCGAACACCGGCAGTCCGTCCCGCTCGCCGCGGCACAGGCACGCGTGATGCGTGCGGCCGTCGAACACCGTGGTCACCGTCTGGCGGCGGTTGCGCGGGTTCACCGGTCCGCCCCGTCCGTGACGCCGGCCAGCTCCGCCGCGGCGAGCTGTTCGAGGCGGTGGGCTTCGGCGTGGTGCCAGATGCTGCGGCGCCACTCGTCGAACGTCACGCCGTCGCCAGCGGCCATCGCGTCGCCGACGTGCTGGTGCATTGCGGCGATCTCGCGCAGGCGGCCGGCGATCTCGCGGGAGATCAGGCGGTTCAGCTCGACCGGCGTGTAGGCCACGGTCGCGACCTCGCGCGCCGGGCTGGTGGTGTCTACCATCTGGTGTTCCTCCGTGCGGTTTCGTGACTGGGCGGTGGAACCCGGCGCGGTCGGCGCGTTCTTGGCGGAGTGGGCCGCCGCGTCGGGGTGGAACAGCACGCGGGCCGCCATCACGCGGCCTCGTCGTCGAGCAGCAGCGACAGCGCCGCAGCGGTCTTGCCCTGGCCCTGCACGCCGGCGATCAGGAAGTTCGACCGCAGCACCTCGCGGCCGGCGCGGCGACGCGCCCGGCTCACCCGGCGCTGGTCGTTGAAGTCGTGCCGGAACGCACGCTCCGCGGCGTGCTCGTCGGCAGCCAGCTCGCCGTAGACGTCCTGAAGCAGCGCGTCGATGTCGGTTTCGGTCAGCCCGTCCGGGTAGACCGCCTCGCCGGCGAACTCGTCAGCGGCCGACACAGTGGCGTCGGTCAGGCGGCGGTAGACGTTGGTGTCCATTGCGAAGTCCTCTCGAAGAAACGTGCAGGTCAGTGGGGATGTCAGAGCGAGCTGAAGAACGTGGTCAGGCTGTGCATGACGTGGCGGACGTGTCCGGCCGCCTCCAGCGGCGAGGAGACGACGAACACCAGCACCGCGACCACCAGGGCCAGCCCGACGAGCTTCCGGCCGAACCCCGAACCGGTCTTCAGGACCGGGAACCCCTGCTGCTTCCGCGCCATCTCGTCCTCCACATGTTCGCTGGTTCGCTAGTTCGCTAGCGAAGTTGACGAGAGTGACGCTAGCCGATCCCCGATCGACGCGCAAGGGGTTCGCTAGCGAACTGGCGAAGTTCCTGTTCTAATGGCTGCATGCAGTCACAAGCCACGGCCGGCACGGTGCCGGTCCACCACCAGATAGCCGACTCGCTCCGCGCGCGGATCGAGTCGGGCGACCTCAAGGCCGGCGACCCGTTGCCGTCAGTCAGTGAGTTGACGCAGCTTTGGGCATGCTCTCCGGGAGTCGCGCGAAGTGCTCTAGACGTCCTGAGGGGCGAGGGGCGCATCACTGGCGGGCGCGGCAAGCCGGCGACGGTGCGCGTTCCGCCCCGGCGAGTTCGGCTCACAATCGACTGGACGCAGGAACAAAAGGACCTCGTTCTTCGGCCGACCGAAGAGAGGAAGGTGCGCGGCGCTATCGAGATGACCGCAGGGATTCCGATAGAACAGCTCAACTCAAGCCATCGCTACTCGCAAGTTCCCGCGTCGGAAGAATTGGCGGCTGAGTTTCATATTGAGCCCGGAGCAACCCTTGTCCGCCGCGCATACGAGATGACCGACAAGACTTCGGGACACCGCGTAACGTGGAGCGTCTCGCATATTCCGTTGACCCTCATTGAGGGAAACCCGGACCTCCTGGACGAAAACAATGAGCCGTGGCCGGGAGGGCACCAACATCAGCTCTACACGGTCGGAATCGAATTAGGTCGGTTTGAGCGGTCGGTTATCGCGATACAGCCCACCACCGCAGACCGACAAGTGTGGGGAATGGAACCGGGAGTCCCGCTACTTCAGGTGCGCAGCAGGTCGATCGATATCGACGACCGCGTAGTTGAAATCTCGGATGCAACGTACCCGGCAGACCGGACTGAGATTCACTTCACCGAGCATCTGAAGCGATGGCCGGCGGACTACCCCCGACACGAGCGAGACGAGGACCAGTGACAGTGGAACGGCCGACGATCAACCCCGCCCTCGGCCTGGAGTTGACGCCAGAGCGGACCCTGAAGAAAGAAGTTGTATCCGTCAGCGTCGTAATTCCGGCCCACAATGAAGCGGAGACCATCGGGGAGGTGGTGGAAGAGGTTCGCGAAGGACTGGAGTCACTAGGGCTCCCGTTGGACGTTCTTGTGAGTGCGAGCGGATGCACCGACGCCACTGCTGAAATCGCAGCGTCGGCGGGTGCGCGCGTAGTTGAAGCGCCAGCCGGAAAGGGGGCCGCGGTGAGTGCCGGTCTTGCGGCTACCGATGGCGAAATCGTCTGCCTGATCGACGGCGACATACGCTATTACGGAGATCCGCCCTTGGTGCCTCTCTTGGCGGAACCGATCCTGAACGGAATAGCCGACGCGGTAGTGAGTGACCTCTATTGGCGGCCGCTATATCCCCAACTGTGGCTCTACGGATTCTTTGCGCCGTTGGCGGGCTCACTCTTCCCGGAGTTGCTTCCGAAGGTCGGCTCTACGCCCTGGTCAGGCCAGCGAGCGGCAAAACGGCACCTTTGGCCCGAGTCGTTGCCTAAGGGCTTCACGATGGACCTGGCGCTTTTGCTTCACTGGAACGAGCACGCCTTGCGCATGCGGCCCGTTCTTGCGGACGACTGGGTCAACCCGCAGCGTCCGAAACCGGACCTGATGCGGCAGGAACATGACCTGCTGGTCGGTGAAGCGATCCGGCGTGGACGCATCCCGGCTGGGGCCGCGGAACGCCTCGCCGGCTGGTTCGAGACAGCCCATGAGCTGATGGCCCAGTACAACCCGGAGCGAGATGACCCGCAAGCGTTCGAGGCGCGCGTTCTTGAGTCGTCCCTGGCGGCGCTTCGGCCGCATCTCGCGACCTAGGTCGCCGACCTCGCCATGAAGTCCACGCTAGCCTTTCGGGCCGTTACGGGCGCACTCAGCGCCGGTAACGGCCCGAATTGCGAGCCCTGAGATCGCCGTACGCGGACGAACATGACACCGCGGGTGTAGTTGGACCCGGGGAACCGTCCTAGAGGCTTTGAGGGGGCCGGATTTCGACGATGACCGGGCTTTCGCCGGGCGCGGCGCGTGGTCCTCGCCGTTGAGGTGAGTGACACCCCGAGGGTGTCGAGACTGTCACACCTGTCACTCTGTCACTCGACCCCCTTTGAGCTGCGGTTATAGGTGTGACAGGTGAGTGACACCAAGGGGGACAGCAGTTTTCCCACTCTACTACTATGTCTCTCTAGTCACTGAGCAGCGAAAAGAGGCTGAAACAGCGGGGAGTGGAGGCGCACTCCACCTAGCGCTGTTCCAGCCTCTTTGCCCTGGAGTCACGAGGCCAGCGGCCAATACACGGCCAAGGTGGCATCTCACCGACCCCAGGGACATGACAACGCGCAGGTCAGGGGCCATACGGCACCCTCTTTCAGCCCATCCCTCCGGAGGCAGGTGTCGCAGGTTCGAATCCTGCCGAGGGCACATTATCGGCCGATACTCGAAATCACCTTCACGGTGCGAGTATCGGCCAATGTTGTTTCCGCCGGTCGACGTCACGCCGGGTGGATGAGGCGGCTTTCGTAGGCGAAGATCACCGCCTGGATCCGGTCGCGGAGTTCGAGTTTGTGCAGGATTCGCCCCAGGTGGGATTTCACGGTCGCCTCCGCGAGGTGCAGGGCGGCGGCGATCTCGGCGTTCGAAAGGCCGGAACCCACCTGGACGAGCACCTCGCGCTCGCGGGCGCTGAGTTTGTTCAGGCGCTCGTCGCCGGCGGCGTCCGTGTCGGGCAGGTGCGGGCGGAATTTCTCCAGCAGGCGGCGGGTGATGCGCGGGGAGACCACCGCGTTGCCCGCGGCCAAGGTGCGGATCGCGGCGAGCAGTTCCTCGGGCCTGGCGTTCTTGAGCAGGAAGCCCGAGGCTCCGGCTTTGAGCCCGGCGAAGGCGTATTCGTCCAGGTCGAAGGTGGTGAGGATCAGGACTCTGGTCCGCGGACGGCCTCGGAGGATCTGCCGCGTGGCTTCGATTCCGTCGGTCACGGGCATGCGGACGTCCATCAGGACGACATCCGGGCGGAGGTCGGCGGCCAGGCGGATGGCGTCGGCGCCGTTCGCGGCTTCGCCGACTGGTTCCAGGTCCGGTTGAGCGTCCAGAATCATGCTGAATGCCATGCGCAGCAACGCTTCGTCGTCGGCGATCAGGACGCGGATCGTCATGCGGACTCCGCTGTGCTGCCGAAGACGAGGCGGGTGTGCACTCCCCAGCCGCCGCCGGGAAGCGGTCCGGCCAGCACCGTCCCGCCGTAGCCGGCCGAACGTTCGCGCATGCCGGTGATGCCGTTGCCGGAGCGGGTGGCGGGGGAAGCCGGCGGGCCGGTGTCGGTGACGTCCACGGTGACGGCCTCGGCGGCGCATTCGATCCGGACCTTCGCCTGGGTGCCCGCGGGGGTGTGCTTGAGAACGTTGGTCAAGGCTTCCTGCACCAGGCGGTAGACGGTCAGTTGCGCGGTGGCGGGGATGTGCGCGTGGCCGCCGTCGATGTCGAGGACGGTCGGAAGCCCGGCGGCGCTCGTCTGGCCCGCGAGGGTCTCCAGTTGCGCGATGCCGGGCAGCGGATGGCGCGCCGCGTCCGGTTCGTCGGAGCGCAGGACGCCGAGCGAACGCCGCATGTCGGTCAACGCCTGCCTGCCGGTTTCGGAGACCTGGCGCATCGCGGTGGTGGCTTTGGCTGGCGACGAATGCTGCGCGTAGACGGCGGCATCGGTGAGCGCGACCATGACGGACAGGTTGTGCGTGACGATGTCGTGCATCTCCCTGGTGATCCGGGCACGTTCCTCAGCGACGGCCCGTTCCCGCACGGCTTCCAGGTAGGCGCGCGCGGTCCGCTTGTTCACCCCGAGGACGGCCGCGGCGACGACCATCGCGGTAAGCGCGGCGAACGGGGTCAGGAACGCACCGTCGCTCGCCCAGCGGAGACAGGCGAGGACAGCCCCGATCTCCACCACGACGGCAGCGGCGAGCGTGACGCGCTTGCCCGAGTTCGCGGCCACTGTGTAGAGCGCCACCAGCAGCGCGATGTCGGCGGGCAGTTGGATGCCTGCCAGCCACTGGACAGCAGCCGCGGTCGCCACCACACCGAACACGATGAGCGGGGCCCGGCGCCGCCACACCAAGGGCAGCGCGAGTGCGACGGTGAGTGTGGCGGCCATCGGCAGCTCTGCGGGCGTCCACATGGTCAAGACGTGAAGCAGGAGAAGCGCGGGCAGCAGGGAATCCTGCACTGACGCCCAGCGTCGCTCGTTCTTCACAACGCGAGGGTAGGCCGACGTCCCGCCGCGCACATGAGCCTGCCGGCTGACCGCGGCGCGCCGGATTGCGACTGCGGAAGGAGTCCCGATACCTCCTGTGGTCGTAGTGCGGCCGCCAGTTCGGGTGCTCGATTGCCACTGGAGACGGGTTGGAGATCGGGTCCGGAGAGCGATGTGGCCGGGCTGGTCCGGCACCGAATATGGCGGCATGAACCTGTCCCTGCTGGAAATTCTGACGTTGCTCGGCGCCGTCGCGCTGGTGGCAGCACGCTGGCTGCCCGCAGCTGCCCGCCCGCGCGTCGCTATCGCGGCAGGAGTGGTGTTCCTGCTGTCCGCGCTAGCGCTCTGCGTGACTGGGATTCGCTGGCAGCTGCTGCCGGTGGTGGCGGGCGGTGTCGTCGCGGCTCCGCTCGCCTTCTTACCGCTGGTACGACGCCGGTCCCGCTGGTGGCTGGCGTTGCCGGGATCGTTGTTCTGCGTCTGCCTGATCGCCACCGGTCCCGTTACGGCGTGGGCCTTTCCCGTCCCCGTCTTCCCGACGCCCTCCGGCGGCTTCGCCATCGGCACCCGGGTGCTGCAGTGGACCGACCCGGACCGCCCCGAGACCTTCACCGCCGATCCGCGCGACCGGCGCACGATCGTGGCCCAGCTCTGGTACCCCGCTAACGGCCCAGCTGACGCCCCGCGTGCCCAGTACCTCGGACGTACGGAGGACGAAGCGCGCACCGTCTCCGAAGCACTCGCCGGCGGAGTCGGCTTGCCGGGCTTCCTGTTCGACGGTGTTCCGCGCGCCCGTACGCACGCAATTCCCGACGCACCGGTGGCCGTTGAGGGCGGACGGTTCCCGGTGGTGCTGTTCTCGCCGGGATCCAGCGGAGTGCGCACGCAGAACACCGCGTGGGCAGAGGAAATCGCCAGCCATGGTTACGTGGTCGTCGCGCTCGACCACCCGTACGACTCCGCCGCCGTCGTGCTCGCCGACGGCCGGACGATCACCAGCGCGACCGTCTCCACCGGCGACCGGGCGACAGACGACCGGCTGGCCGACGGCTGGACCGCGATCCGAGCCGCCGACCTCAGCTTCGCGCTGACCCGGCTGGAGAGCCTTAGCGCCGACCCGCTGACCGGACGCCTGGACCCCGGCCGGGTCGCCGTAACCGGGCACTCGATGGGTGGCGCCGCCGCGCTGCAGGCGGCCAGGCGGGACCACCGGTTCACCGCCGTCATCAATCTGGACGGCTACCCTCGTGGGCCCTTGTCTCCCGTGCTTGATCAACCGATGCTCGCGCTCACCCAGGCCGTCACCCCGGCTACCGATCCGCGCTACCTGCCTCAGCTCACCGAGGTGCTCGCACGCGGCACGGCGACGAACTACCGGCTCACCATCCCCGGCGCGGCGCACCTCACCTTTACTGACGGTCCGCTGTATCTGCCGCCGGTGCCTTCGATCGTCGGTTCGCTGGGCCGCGCTGAGAGTCCGCGGGTGGTGGCCGCTGCGAGTCTGGCGTTTCTGGATTCCTTGCTGCGCAAGGGGTCTGGTGATCTGGCGGGCGCTTTGTCGAGCTACGGGGAGCTCAAGGTGTTTCATCCTGGCAACGGCCGCTGATCGCTCGTGATCAGCGGCGCGTTCCGGTGCGTTCGCGCGCCCAGCGCACGAATTCCATCGCGTTCTCCCGCTGCGGTTCGGTGGCCACCGTCTCGAGCAACCGGTCAAGCTCGTCGCTGCGACCATGCTCGGACAGCATCGCGGCCTCAGCCCGCGCGAGATAGCCGGCATTCTCGTCGCCGCGGATGAAACCGAGGTCGCGCGACCGGATCTGCTCGGTCATCCGCTCGCGATCAAGAAGCGCGGTCAAGAACGGCCAGCCGTCGTCGGCCAGGCGGGCGGCCATGTCCCGCACGGCGACCGCGCTGTCCCGCCGTCCGGTGATCTCCCACCACCCGTCGCTGCCGGGCGGCGCGCCGGCGGGGTGCAATCGCCCGCGGTAGAGGCCCAGGCTCTCTGGGATCGGCTTCGGCAGGCGTCCGAGAGTGCGTTCTTGCCAGTCGAGCCACGGCCGTGGCGCCAGCGACAAATTGATCACGCATCTCAGTCGCTCACGATTGCTGCACGAAGACGACTGAACGTTGACGATGGCCCAGTCTCCCAACGCATTCGACCGACGCCAGGTCCCGCCCGAGCCGCTGAACCCGTGCACGCGCGCGGCCGGGCCGACAACATCGCGCAGGGCCTCGCGAAGCGCGATCTGGGCGGTCACGAAGCCGAGCATGGCAGACCCCAGGGTCCGCCAGCTACGACGAACGGCGGTTGCCCCTCGCCCCACCACCAGGTATTTCTATTTTTACAACGTTGTAACGAGTGGAGGCTGGTCTCCGTGCCGCTGAACCGCAGACACTTCGTCGCCGGGACCGTCGCCGCTCTGCTCGCCACTGCCTCCGCCGGGACCGCTGAGGCCGGGCGCAGGCGCGGCGGCTTCTACACGCCCAACGCCGCCCCGCTCTCCCCCACCGCGTTCCTACGGCTCCCGCCGGGCGCGGTCAAGCCGAGGGGCTGGCTCGCCGGCCAACTGCGGCTCCAGCTCGACGGCCTCTGCGGCCACTATCCCGAGACGTCCCATTTCCTCGACTTCGACATCACCGGCTGGGTCCATCCCGAACGCGGCGGCTGGGAAGAACTGCCGTACTGGCTGCGCGGGTACGTCGACCTCGCCATCGTCACCGGAGACAGCACCGCGCTGGCCTCCGCGCGCCGCTGGATCGACGCGGTCATCGCCACCCAGCAGGCCGACGGGTTCTTCGGCCCGAGCGAACTGCGCACCAGATTCCGGGGCGGGCCGCATTTCTGGCCGTACCTGCCGATGATCCAGGCGCTGCGGTCCTGGCAGGAGTACTCCGGCGACGGGCGCATCATCCCGCTGCTGACCCGATTCTTCCGGTACATGAACGCGCAAAGCACCGACATCTTCGACGCGGACTGGCTGAACATGCGCTGGGGCGACGGCCTCGACAGCGTCTTCTGGCTGTTCAACCGCACCGGCGACCCGTTCCTCCTCGACCTCTCGGACAAGATCCACCGCTACGGGGCCAACTGGGTCGGCAATCTGCCGAGCCTGCACAACGTCAATGTGGCACAGGGATTCCGCGAACCCGCTCAGTACTCGCTGCGTTCCGGCGACGCGAAGCTGGTCCAAGCGTCCTATCAGGACTATGACCAGATCATGGCGGCGTACGGCCAATTCGCCGGCGGCGGCTTCGCCGGGGACGAGAACGCACGCCCAGGTTACGGCGATCCGAGGCAGGGCTTCGAAACCTGCGGAATCGTCGAGTTCATGGCAAGCCACCAGCTCCTCGCCCGGCTGACCGGCGATCCGGTCTGGGCCGACCGTTGCGAAGACCTCGCCTTCAATTCCCTCCCCGCCGCTCTCGATCCGGCCGGGCGCGCGGTGCACTACATCACCAGTGCGAACAGCGTCGATCTCGACAATGTGCCCAAGACCGAAGGCCAGTTCCAGAACGGCTTCGCGATGCAGGCGTATCTTCCCGCCGTCGACCAGTACCGTTGCTGCCCGCACAACTACGGCATGGGCTGGCCGTATTTCACCGAGGAATTGTGGCTGGCCACCCCGGACAACGGCCTCGCCGCGTCGATGTACTCGGCGAGCACCGTCACCGCGAAAGTCGGCGACGGCAGTTCGGTGACCATCGACGAGGACACCGCCTACCCGTTCTCGGAGACGATCACTTTCACCATCCGGACCCCGCACCCGCTGAATTTTCCTTTGTACTTCCGGATCCCTTCGTGGTGCACCGCCCCGAAACTCACCGTCGCAAGCACGCCGGTCACGGTTCCGGCCGGGCCTGCGTACGCGAAAGTCCAGCGAGTATGGCGAAACGGCGACATCGTCACCTTGACTCTGCCGCAACGAACCACCGTACGAACCTGGCCCGCGAACCACGACTCCGTGTCAGTCGACCACGGCCCGCTGACGTACTCGCTGCAGATCGGTGAACAGTACGAGCAACTCGGCGGGTCCGCACAGTTCCCGGAATACGCCGTGCACGCGACCTCGCCGTGGAATTACGGACTGGTCGGCGACGTTTCAGCGATGACGTTCGCCGCCACCGGCGGACCATTGCCGGGCAATCCCTTCACCCCGGACACCACGCCGGCCCGGATCACCGCGCCTGCGCGGAAAATCGCCGAATGGACCGCGGACGATCAGAATGTCGTGACGCCGCTGCAGCCGTCGCCGGCACGCAGTACGGCGGAGGTCGAGCCAGTCACGCTGATCCCGATGGGCGCGGCGCGGCTGCGGATCACGTCTTTCCCGACAGCCGCGCCCGACGGCACTCCCTGGCTTCCCGGCGGAGGCGGTGCCGGATTCCGGATCATGAACCTGAACTCCGGCAAGGTTCTCGGTGTCGATCGCATGTCCACAACGGACAGTGCGCAGGTGGTCCAGTACACGGACAACGGCACCGCCGACCACCTCTGGCACCTCGTCCCGAACGGCGACGGCTGGTATCGGATCCGCAACCACAACTCCGGCAAAGTGCTCGGCGTCGATCGCATGTCCACTGCGGACAGCGCCCAGGTCGTGCAGTACACGGACAACGGAACCGCGGATCATCTCTGGCGGCTCATCGACAACGGCGACGGCTGGTTCCGCGTCGTCAATCGCAACTCCGGCAAGGTCCTCGGCGTGGACCGGATGTCCACAGCGGACAGTGCACAGGTGGTCCAGTACACCGACAACGGGACCGCCGACCATCTGTGGCAGCTAGTGCCGGACGGCCAGGTACGCATCGAGAACCGGAATTCGGCGAAGATACTGGGCGTCGACCGGATGTCCACAGCGGACAGCGCCCGGGTCGTCCAGTTCGGCGACACCGGCACCGCCGACCATCTGTGGACCTTCGAAGCGGCCGGAGGGTGGCTGCGGATTCGCAACGTCAACTCGGGCAAAGTGCTCGGCGTCGATCAGATGTCCACAGCGGACAGCGCGATCGTGGTGCAGTACGCCGACAACGGCACTCCAGACCACGACTGGCGGCTGCTCGACGACGGAAGCGGCTGGTTCCGGATCGTGAACCGCAACTCCGGCAAGGTGCTCGGCGTGGACCGGATGTCCACTGCGGACAGTGCGCAGGTGGTCCAGTTCAGCGACAACGGGACCGCGGACCATCGGTGGCGATTGCGTTAGGCCGGCCGCGAGGCCTTCCCGCCTTCCGCGACTCGCAGCAGCGCTTTCCCGATCACCGCCGCCTCCTCGTCGCTGACGTGCGCCGAGAAATGCCGTTCGATGCTCCGCAGGTAGACCGGCGCGGTCTTGCGCAGCGCGCGGACCCCCTCGTCGGTGATCACCGCCCAGCTGACCCGGCGGTCGTCCGGTTCCGGGCGCTTCGTCACGAGCTCGGCCCGCACCATCTCGTCGATCAGCCGGCTCACCCGCGTCCGGCTCAGCACCACCCGGTCGGCGACCTCCGCCATCCGCAGCCCGTTCTTCCCCGCCGCGTTCAGTTCCAGCAGGACGTCGTACCAGGCCAGGGGCACGGTTCCGCCCCGCTGCACGTCGGTTTCGATGGCTCGCACCGCGGCGCTGTGCGCGAGCAGCATCGCCCGCCAGGCCTCCAGGCCGATCTTCGGGTCGCTCACCCGCCCAGTGTAGGTCATTGCGTGCGGGCGCACCTAATGAGTAGAGTGCGTGCGTACGCACATAAATCCTTCGAGGAGGACTGAATGGTCAAGCCCATCACGCGGGACGAGGTCAAGCGGCGGATCGACGCCGGGTCGGCGATCGTCGTCGAGGCACTGCCGGCCAGCTACTACGCGGAGGCGCACCTGCCCGGCGCCCTCAACCTGCCAGTGGACGACGTGGAAAAGCTCGCCCCCATTCTGTTGCCGCACAAGGATTCCGCGGTGATCGTCTACTGCGCCGACTCGCCCTGCCAGAACTCAGGCACAGTCGCGAAACACCTGTCGGAACTCGGATACACCCAGGTTTTCGACTACGACGAGGGCAAGGCCGACTGGATCGCGGCCGGACTGCCGACCGAATCCGGCAATTGAACGCCCGGGACAGAAGGGACAGGAACATGACAGACGCAACTCGCGTGGTCGCCGGAACGGAACTTCCCGCCGCGGGGACGTGGAAGGTCGACCCCGGGCACGCCGAGGTCGGCTTCGTCGGAAGACACTTCATGCTCACCAAGGTCCGCGGCCGGTTCACCGGCGTGGACGCGACACTGGAAATCGGCGAGCGGATCGAAGACACCACGGTGCGCGCGGTCATCGACATGGCCACAGTGGACAGTGGAGACCAGACCCGGGACGATCATCTTCGTTCCGGCGATTTCTTCGACGTGGACCATCATCCGCGAGCCACGTTCGAATCGGTCTCGGTCACCGCGACCGGCAACCACGCGACCATGGCCGGAAACCTGACCATCAAAGAAGTTTCGCGGCCGGTCACGCTCGCCGTGGAGTATCTCGGGCACGCGCGCGACCCGTGGGGGAACGATCGAGCGGTGTTCTCCGCCCAGGGCAAGATCAATCGCGAGGATTGGGGACTGGTCTGGAACATGGTGCTGGAATCGGGCGGGCTTCTCGTGTCGAAGGAGATCGAACTCGTCCTGGAGATCGAGGCGATCCGCTCCTCCTGATCGGACAGATCCCGCTCGCTGAACCGCGAACCGGCTGGGTGGGCCGCCGTTGCCAAACCCGGCCGGGCGGATCGGTCAGCGGACCTAAGCCATTACCGCGGCAGCCAACTCGAACTGCTCCCGCGCCGCCTCATCCTCGCCCCGGGCGTGCAGGCAAGCCCCCAGCCGATTCCGAACCTCGATCTCCGCCCACGGCGACATCTGATCCGTCAACGCCCCCAGCGCCCGCACATGATACGAGAGCGCGAGATCCAAACTCCCCAAATCCTGTTCCGCGCTGCCCAGCCGAGACAGCGAACTCACCAGCAACAGCCGATCCTCCACCCGCTCAGCCAATTCGACCGCCTCCCGCAAGGATTCCGCCGCTTCCTCCGATCGACCGAGATGCAGCCGGACACTGCCGATATGGCTGGAAACCCGGCCCAGCATCGCCGGATTTCCGGTCTGGACCGCGACTTCCCGCGATTCGGCGAAACAGGCGAGCGAGAGTTCGTGCTCGCCCTGCTTGAAATGCACGTAACCCAACCCGGATACCGCCCGCTCGACCAGCCAGCTGTCCGCGACCTCGGCGGCCAGCGTTCGAGCCTCGCTCAGCACCTGTTCCGCTTCATCGAGCGGTCCGGCGAGCATCGTGACCATTCCCAGCCCGCACAACCCCCGCGCCGTTTCCCGCCGGTCGCCGGTTTCGCGGCTGATCCGCAGACCTTCTTCGCACCATTTCCGGGCCTGCACGGAATCCCCCAGCGCGAGATGCGCCCAGCCGAGTCCGAAGCGCAGCGCCGTCGCCATCCGCCGGTCTGCCACGTTGTCCACTTCGGACAGCGCGACTTCCAACAGGGCAAGGCATTCCCGATACCGGATGCGCCGCACGAGATAGTCGACGGCACCCTCGGCGATCCAGCACGCGTAATCCGGATGCCCCGCCGCGACCGCGGACGAGACCACTTCCACCAGATCGCCCGCGCGGTCCAGCCAGGCCGAAGCGTCCACGAGCCCGGCGAACGGCGAATCTGCGATTTCCGGGCCGCTGGGGAAACCGGGTTCGTCCCATTCGCTCGCGGCGCGGCAGGCGTGCAGGTACACCCCGAGCCCGCTGGCGACGTCGGGTTCGTCCGCGGCGAGGCGGCGGGCATAAACCGCGACCAGGTCGTGCATCCGGTACCGGCCCGCGGCGGGCGCCTGCACCAGGTTCGCGTCGACCAGGTCTTCCAGCACGTTTTCCGCGGCACGACGGGAACAGCCGAGCATCGCGGCCAGGACCAGCTCGTCGAACTCGGGCGCGGGCGCGCGGCCCAGTGTGCGGAAGGCGCGTTGCGCGTCAGCCGGAAGCTGGTCGTAGGACAGCCGGAACGCGGCCTCGACACTGCGTTCCTCGGCGGTCAGTTCGCCGAGCCGTCCGGTGTCGTCGGCGAGCCGGTCCGCCAGGTCGCGGAACGTCCACATCGGACGGTTTTGCAGCCTTGCCCCCGCGATGCGCAGGGCGAGCGGAAGCCGTCCGCACAGGCTGGCGAGTTCGTGCACAGCCTCGCGTTCCTGGCCCGCGCGAGCCGGGCCGACGATCCGGCTCAGCAGGCCGGCCGCAGCGTCAGAGCTCAACGGACCCAAGGAAATCCGGCGTTCAACGTCCAAACCGGGCAGTCGGCGGCGGCTGGTGATCAACACCCGGTTCCCGGTTCCGCCGGGCAGCAGCGGGCGGACCTGTTCGGCGCTGACGGCGTCGTCCAGCACCAGCACCAAGCGCAGCGGAGCTGTGGCGGCACGCCAGTTCGCGGACAGTTCGTCCAGGTCGTCCGGAATGTGCTGATCGTTGACGCCCGCCGACCGCAGCAACCGCCGCACCACCCGCACCGGCGCGAGCGGAGCCCGGCTGGTGCTGTGGCCGTGCAGTCCGACGAACAGGCAGCCGTCGGGATGTTCCTCGCGCAGCAGCTGGGCCGCGCGCACCGCCAGCGCCGTCTTTCCGGCCCCGGGTACACCGTCCACTGCGGACACCGCACTGCCCGGCGAGGCGAGCCGGGCCAGTTCGTCGTCGCGGCCGGCCAGCTCGCCGACGTCGTGCGGCAGTTCGTCCCGGATCCTGGGCAAGGCGGCCTGCCGCGTCGCGACACCGAGCGCGCCGTCGTCACCGCGCAGCACCGCTTCGTGCACGCGCCGCAGGTCTTCACTGGGTTCGAGCCCCAGCTCATCGAGCATCCGGACGCGGAACTCGCGCCAGGTGTCGAGCGCGTCCGTCTGCCGCCCGGCACCGTAGAAGGCGCGCATGAGCAGGCCGGTCAGCGGCTCGCGATCCGGGTGTTCGGCGAGCAGCGCCGACACCTCGCTGATCGCCGATTCGTAGTCCCCCAGCCGGATCAGCGCGTCCGTCCGGCCTTCGACCAGCCCGACGCGGCGTTCGCCGAACCGGCGGCGCTCCCGTTCGGCGAACGGGCCGGGCAGTCCGGCCAGCGGAACGCCGTCGTAGAAGGCCAGCGCCTGGCCGTATGCGTCCGCCGCCGCGGCGAGCGCACCGGCTGCCGCCGCTTTCTTGGCGCGGGCGGCGATCTCCTCGACCCGCACGGCGTCCACCCCGACGCCCGCCCCGGCGAACCGGTATCCGCCGGGGTCGGTCCGCAGCACCGATTTCGCGTCCGCGCCGGCCGCGGCCAGAGATTTCCGCAGCTGGTAGATGTAACCGGGCACGCCGTCGCTCTCCGGCGGATGCTCGCCCCACACCCGGTCGACCAGCTCGGCCCGGCTGACCGTCACGTCCGGCCGCAGGAGCAGCGCGACCAGCATCGTCGTCCGCAGCACCGGCCCGAGCTCCAGCGGCTGCCCGCCGTACCAGCCGCGGACCGGCCCGAGCACGGCGAACTCCAGCCGGGACCCAGGCTCGCGCTCCGCCCCTGCCCGGCCGGTTCGCGCGGCACCCGATGACATACCGAAAGTTTAAGGCAGCTCTTTCCGAGGCAGGGCAGATCCGTGTTCCTCGCCTCATTGCCCGGCTTGGGAGCCGCGGTGCCCGAGCACCGGTGTGGCTACCCCTTGGCCGCCCATTCATCCCGGGTCAACGCGTACTCGACCTCGCCGTGTTCGGTACCCGGCAACGGATCGTCGAAGTGGACGTGGAAAGTGCGCACGTAAGTCAGACCCGCGCGTTCCATCACCCGGCGCGACGGGGTGTTGACCGCCATCGTCTGTGCCCACACCCGCCGCATGCCGAGTTCGGTGAATCCTTTGTGGATCACCGCCCGCGCGCCTTCCGTCGCGTAGCCGCGGCCCCAGGATTTCGCCAGCAGCCGATAGCCCAGCTCCAGCTCCGCGGTGCTGCCGTCTTCCGGTGGATCCAGGGAAATCCAGCCGAGGAACTCGCCGGTTTCCCGCTCGATCGCCGCCCACCGCCCGGCCGGTCCGTTTTCATAGGTCCGGAGGATGTCGGGAAGGGTTTTGTGCTCAACCTCAGCGCGGGGTGTCGGCTCACCGGTGAGATACCGCATCACCCGCGGGTCGCTGTCGAGCTGCACGAGATTCTCGACATCAGCTTCGGTAAACCGCCGCAACAGCAACCGGTCCGTCTCCAGAACTTTCACGCGATCACCAATCCGGCCGCCTCCGCGATCCGGTCGCGAGATTCCAGCAGCCTGGTCCTGAGCTTCGGCAAATCCACTCCCAGCAGCCGACCGTCCCGTTTGACCGCCCTTCCGCCGACAAAGACGCTGTCCACCAACCCCGGATGGGCAGCGGTGACCACTGTGGACACCGGATCGTTGACCGGAAACACCGACAGATCCTCCGCGTCGATGAGCACCAGATCCGCGTCCTTACCGACGCTGATACTCCCCGCCCGGTTCTCGCGCCCACAGGTCCGGGCACCGTCCACAGTGGCGAACTCCAGCAGATCTCGCGCGACCAGGCTGCCGTCGAGACCGCGCTGCGCGGCGAACGCCGTGCGCATAGCCGAAAACATGTCACCCCCAGCTGACGGACAGTCGTCAATGGACAACGACGGCCGGATCCCAGCCGCCAGCAGACGTCCGGTTTCCGGCCACCCGAACCCCATCTTGAGCTCGACGTCCGGGCTGACCGTCACCGAACAGCCCGCGTCCGCGAGGATCGCCAGCTGCTCGTCGGCGAGGCCGTTGCCATGAACGATTGTCGTCCGGTCGTCAAGCAGTTTTCGTTCGCGCATCTCGGGAATCGAGTCGCGAACCGCGCGGTGGATGTGCACGCTCACCCTGAGCCCGAGCTCCCGCGCCAACGCGACGTCGGCGGCCGTAGTGTCCATTGTGGTCAACATCGGCCCCCGCAGCCCGAACGCCATTTCGTCGCCGGTCAGCCGGTTCCGCACTCGCGCGGTGTCGGCGGGGTCCAGCGCGCTGTAGCAGAAGATCGACCTTCCGGGAGCCTCCTGAAGCGCGTCGATCGCCGCGTCGGCGTTCTCCGGCCGGTCAGAGCAGTGGAACCAGTCGAGCATCGTCGTCACACCCGAATTGAGCGCTTCGAGCCGCCCCAGCAGATTGCCGAGATACACATCCTCCGGCCGGTAGTGCGGCCTCAGCTTCTCGTGCATCGTCTCGCGGTATTCAGCGAACGTCCAGTCCGCGCCGATCCCCCGAAACGCCGTCTGCCAGGTGTGCCGATGAGTATCCACGAACCCAGGCAGGACGATCTTGCCCGCCGCGTCCACGACCTCAGCGTCGGCTTCGAGCGCGGTGCCGACCGCCGCGATCCGCCCGTTCTCGATCAGCACGTCGCCACGCGGGAGATCCCCGACCTCCGGATCGAGACTGACCACTGTGCCGTTCCGCAGCAATGTCCGCATGAACCCTCCCCAAAGTTGATGCATCAACTCTAGGGCGGGTTGAGTTGATGAGTCAACTACCGAGGTACGCTCCCTGCCCATGACGCCCGACGACTGGGAGCTGTGGAACGCCTGGGTGCGCGCCCAACGCCTGCTCACCCGCGAGCTGGACCGCGGACTGCAGCGTGACTGCGGCATTTCGAAGGCCGAGTTCAGCGTCCTCGTGACCCTGTGGCGCACCCCCGGCCACGAGGCGCGCGTCGCCGACTTGGTCGAGGCCCTCGGCTGGGAAAAGAGCCGCCTCTCGCACCAGCTGACGAGGATGGAGTCGCGCGACCTGGTCACCCCGACTCGCAGCGGCCCCAGCGGGCGGCGCACCGGAATCAGTCTGACCGCGCGGGGCCGGTTGACTATTCAGGACGCCTTGGTGGTCCACGGCAACAACATCCGCCGCCACTTCCTGGATGAACTGACCCCCTCGCAGACCGACGCCATCCGGTCCTGGGCCGAACAGACGATCGAGCGAATCGAGCCAGCCGGCTGACGGGACGCTACCGTGTTCCGAAGATGACTACAGGTATCCGAAAGGTTGATGCCGGATGAGCGACGCATCGGGCAAAGCAGCGTCGCCGGCCGCGGACCGGACGCTGACCGTGCTGGAGGCCCTCGTCCGCGCCGAGGAACCGCTGACGCTGACCGCGCTCGCCAAGGCTGCCGGGGTGCCGCTCGCCACCTGCGCCTCTATCGCTTACACGCTGGAGCAGCGGGGGTATGCCGTTCGGCGGGTCGTCGGCCGGAGCCACTTCTGGCGCCCCACGCTGCGCCTCTATGGGCTGGCCATCGAGTTGGTCCGGAAGGTCGACCTGCCGTCCATCGTCCAGGCCGACCTGCGGCGTCTCGCGGAGAGCCTGGGGATGCCTGCGCATGTGGGGATCTTGGAGGATGCTTCGGTCGTTTATGTGGCTAAGGCTTCTACGCCTGGGTTTGTTCAGTTCGATACTTATCGGGGGAAGGTTGCTCCGTTCGACCTGACTGCGTTGGGGCGGGCAATCGCTGCGCATCTGCCGGAGGCTGAGTTGAAGCCGTTGTTGTCCCGTCTTTCGCTCGGGGCTGGGCCGAAGGCTGCTGCGCCGGATGCGGGTCAGTTTCTGGCCTTGCTGGCGAAGGTGCGGGCGGATGGGTATGCGATTGAGAGCGAGGAGGAACAGGCTGAGATCGCTTGCCTTGCTGCACCGTTCTTCGACGCCGAGGGTGCTGTCGCTGGGGCCGTTGGGGTGACGGGGTTTGCGCGGCAGTTGGTTGGGGAGAAGCGGAAGGCCGCGGTGCGGGGTGTGGTGCAGGTGGGGCAGGAGGTCTCACGCCGACTGGGGTTTGTGGTGTGAGACTCCAGGCTGTCTCATCCACATTCACAACTCGCGAATAAACTTGCTACTGGAAAGCAAACCGTCAAGACAGGACAGAAAGTCGTCGCCAAGCTCGCCGAATGCGTCGTCAAAGCCGCCGAACCAGCGACCGTCTTCCCCGGCCAACACGAGCAGATAGCCCTGATTGGCCTCCCCCACAGGCACCAACGCGGTCCCCGCACGATCAGCGTAGATCGCAACCCATCGCGGATCGAAGCTCCCCACCACTCGACTCGCGGAGATCCAGAGGTCATCCGGGAAGCCGCTGGCCCTTTTCCAGCTCATACTGAGCCCAGAATACTCCCGAAGAAAACTAATGGCGCCAGGGAAGACTTCGATACCAGCCTCAGCCAAAGAACGCAGATCATCCGAAATGTCCACATCGCGACCAGAAGTCCAGCCGGCTTGTCTCAATAACTTAACTGAAGGTCGCTCGTTCATTTGTCTCCATACAGCCAACGCGCACAATTTCCACAAGGTGGTCTTAACATACCGTCATTCGTACGAACAGACACAACTTCCAGATCCTCAAGCTTAGCACCATGCGAAATCGCCGCCGAGCATGCCGCCACCTCTCCGCAGTTCCGCACTGGCCAACGTTCGCGGCTCTCTCCAGGAAGCCGTTCAGCCAGCTCTCGAGGAACGAACACCTTGGGGTTTCCACTTGTACCGATCCAGACCTGACCAGTCGTCCGATCCACCGCCGCCGTTGTCACCCGAGGTGTCGCACTCCTGGAGAGCCCTAATCCCATTAGCTCCGATGCCGCAGCCCGCGCCGATTCCAGTGCTCCCGGTATCCCAGCCGCCGCTTTTCCAGCCTTTCCAATTCCACCCAAACCGGCACCGAGCACCAGGAGAAACTCTCCAGCAAGAGCGCTTCCGGAATTGTGCTCGCATTCCGCCGCATTGATAATACAGTAGGTAGCGGCAATGAATTTGGCACCCTGCACGTCACTCTTGTTCTCTCGCAGATATTCTGCAGCCTTCTGGCATCCAGTTAACCCAAAGCAGCTTCTCTTCACCTCACCCTTGGCGCCAGTATAGGCGGGATCCCACCACGAACCGACAAATTCTGCCCCCTTCAGATCGTCGAGAACTTCCTCAGATTTTTCCGTTTCGGGAGAATTCTTCTTAACCCATTCTTTTCGCGTCTTGTACTGTTCCCACCAGACAGCCTGACTTACCGCCCAACTCTTTTCCTCAGCAGTGGGCGGAGCACACCCCTTGTCTTGAACTCCAACCCCAGAGCAATTGATCGAAGTATCCCGAGGCTCATGGCCATCGAGTTCTGCCCGACCGACAGGGTTCCCGCCAGTGAAGGCGTACCGACTTCCAGTGAACGGATCAGTGGTCAAATTGAGGTCACCAAGTGCCCCGTTGTACGAGTCACGCGTCAGGAAGGTGTTGCGACCAGGGCTGTAGTGTCGGAACCCCATGTCGTAGTTACGAGTAGCCGGGTCGTAGCGCTTCCCGTTGAACCGATACAGGTTGTAAGCCTGCGCCGAAGGATCCTGCGGCTTAGGCTTGTCAATCCCGGTAAACGACTGCTTGTCGTCACTCCCGTAAGCCGTATAACCGTAAGTCGCCTTCGTATCGCCCTTATCCGTAGTAAGAGTCTCGACGTCCGTATGCGGGTTATACCCGTACTGAGTCGTCTCCTTGCCACCGTCACCGGTCTGCTTGGTCTGCGACAGCCGCTGCCCATTGGGGCTGTACTGGTAAGACTTGTCCAGCTTCCCGGCAAGCTTCTCGTTCAAGACATTGGAAGACAGACCGAGATAAGCGAAATCAGTGGTCTTACCGCCCTCGGTCTTGGCGAGCGTCCGGTCCAACGGGTCGTACGCATACGTCGTCGTGACCCGCTCAGTCGCGCTGCCTTCCTTAAGCTTCTGGTACTCCGCGATCCGGTCGAACCCGTCGTACCGGTATCTCTCCAGCAACGTCCCGTCGACAGTCACGTTGTCCAGGCGGCCGAACGGGTCGTAGGTATGAGTGCTGGTGTTCTTGTCGATCGACGACGTGACCAGCCGGTTGCGGTCGTAGGTGTACTTGGTGGTCTTCCCGTCGATCGTCTGCTCGATGACGTTGTTGTTCGCGTCGTGCAGGTACTTCTCGACACCGAGGGTGGCACCCGAAGGCTCGGTCTTGGTCGATGAGCGGAGCCGGTCTCGGGGGTCGTAAACGAACGTCCGGGTGTTGTCCAGGTAAGCGCCGTGGTTGTCCGCGTTCATTGTGTGTTGCGTGTCGTGCGCGGGGTTGCCGTTGGCGTCGTAGTCGCGGGTGTGTTCGCTGACGATCGTGCCGTCGGGCTTGCGTTCGACCTCGTGCCGCAGTGCGCCGTCCGGGAAGTACTCGGACTGGAGTTGGTTGCCGTTCGCCTTGGTTTCGAGCAGTTTCTGGGCTCGGGGCGTGTAGGTGTAGGTCGTGTTCTGCGGGGTGCCGCCGGTGTCGGTGTTGGTGGCCTTCTCGACCAGGTCGCGGACGTCGTACTCGTAGACCGAGTGCTGGTCGTCGTGGTCGCGGGTCTTCGGGTTGCCGTTGGGGTCGTAGCTGTAGCTGGTGGTCTTGGCTACGGCGCCCTTGAGCTTTTCCTGGACCTGCTGGATCTGGTTCAGCCCGTTGTACGCGATCGCGTAGTTGTCGATCTTGGCATTCGGGCTCGAATCGGTGATGTCGACCAGATTGTTGTTCGGGTCGTAGCGGTAGCCGAACGTTTTCTCCTGGGCCGGACCGGTTTCGCCGCTGCCGTCGCGGACGATCTTCACCGCGTCCGCGGCTACGACGCCGTTGGCCTTGTCCGACAGCGTGACCTTGCGCGGCTGGCCTTCGGTGAGACCGTACGAGCCGAGGCTGACCCACTGGCCGGGTTGCTGGGTCTGGTCGACGGTCTTGGTCGTGGTGGCGCCGTCGTGGTCGATGGTGTAGGTGGCGTTGGTGGCGGTGGCGGCCTTGGGATAGCGGACGAAGATCTCGTAGGTCCCGGTCCGCGGCGCGTCGAGGTTCCAAGCGACCGTGTCCGTGCCGGTGCCGGGGTTGTGCCGCCGGTAGTCGAACCCTTCGTAGTCGGGGTTCGGGTCGGCCCCGCCGGTGCCCCAGGTGCCGGTGACGATGGCGGCGGGGTCGCTGTTGTCGATCACCCGCACGTCCCGGCCGATCGGGACGCCGTCGTCGGAGCGCGACTTCAGTTTTCCGTCGGGGTAGAACGACCACGCCATGGTGCGGCTCATGGATCCGCCGGCCGCGGTGAGGGTGCGGGCGGTCTGCTTGCCGAGCTGGTCGTAGTCGTAGGTGGTGGTGATGTTCCACGGGTCGACGCTGGAGCGGAGCCAGCCGGTGTCGAAGTAGCTGGTGCGGGTGACGTTGCGGAAGTTCTGGCCGTTGGACGGCGGCGCGCTGACTTCGGTGAGCCGGCCGACCTCGTCGTAGGTGTAAGTCGTCTTGTCCGGCGTCTTGACGCGTTCGTCGTTGACGTCGAACGGGGTCTGCTGTTCGATCGGGCGGTTCAGCTTGTCGTAGACGGTGACCGCGGCGAAGTTGTCGGTGTTGCCGGCGATCTCGGTGCCGCGCGGGGAAATGACCTTGGTCTTGTTGCCGACCTCGTCGTACTCGAAGCGGGTCTTGCGGTAGACGGGATTGCCTGACGCGTCCTTCGCGCGCGGCACCCACTGCTCCTCGACCATGGCGCGGGCATCGAGTTTGAGCACTGAGGTGTTTTGCTCGGCGTCGGTAGCCTCGACGATATTGCCGTCTCGGTCGTACTTCCGGCCGGTGGTGAAGCCCGCGGCGTCGGTGACCGTCTTGACCCGGTGGTTCAGGTCGTAGGCGTACTTCGTCGTGTACGCCTTGGGGTCGTGCGTCGCGGTCTTGCGCGGGTCGACCACGGTGGTGAGGTTGCCGACGTTGTCGTAGTCGTACGTGGCCCGGTTGCCACTGGCGTCGACAGTGGCGATGACCCGGTTGAGCTGGTCGTATTCCCGTGTCGTGGTGAAGTCGCCGGGGTCGGGCGTCAGAGTGCCCTTCGGGTCGGTTTGCCGCAGCAGGTTCCCGACGTTGTCGTAGTCGTACGTCGTGGTCCGGTCGGGATCGCCGGCGTTGTCCTTGGGGGCGCTGACCGCGGCGATCTCGTCAGTGGGCCGGTAGGCGGCCGAGGTGACCGCGCCGTTGGCTGCCGTCGTTTTGACGACATTGTCGTTCGAGTCGTATTGCGCGCCGGGGGTGAAGATGAAGTCGCCCTTGTCGGCGTCCTTGGGCACCTTGGCCGACAGCGGCCTGCCGAAGAGGTCGTAGGTGTACTCGCTGACCTTCTTGCGAGCGTCCATTGTGGACAGCACGTTGCCCGTCGCGTCGAACTTGGTCAGGGTGTCATGGCCGTACGCGTCGGTGATCCGGCGCGGCGAGCCGATGGGGTCGTAATCCCCGAAGGTCGTGGTGTTGTTGTTGGCGTCGGTGACGGTCAGCAGCTGGCCGTAGCTGTCGTAGCTGCTCAGGGTGGTGTAGTGGCCGGAAGCGGGATCTCCGCTGCCCTTGGGGTCGGTGACGGCGACCAGGTTTCCGCGGTCGTCGTAGGTGAACAGCCATTTGCGGCCTTCAGGGGTGATCTTCTCGGTCAGGTCGGCGACGTGGCCGCCCAGCCCGCTCCGGTAGTTCAGCGCGGTGGGCGGAGTCTTGTTCGCGTTGGCCTCGGCGTCGGCGATGGTCTTCGGGTAGCCGGTGACCGGGTCGTATTCCCAGGTGGCGACAGCTTTCCCGCCATCCTCGGCCAGCCGGCGGACGTTGTTGTCGGCGTCCCAGGTCAGTTCGGTGGTCTGGTTCTTCGCGTTGGTCACCTTCGTCGGGCGGCCGTAGCCGTCGATGAGCGTGTCGGACGCGTGGCCGTTGGCGTCAGTCACGATCGAGTCGACCGCCGAACTGTGGTCCGGATCCGGGTAGCGGTAGTCGAAGCCGGTGTCTTTCCCGGCCCGGTTGGTCAGCGTCCGCGTCTTCCATTTGCGGGCCGGATCGTCGTAATAGGACAGTCCGGTGGAATTGCCGCGCGGGTCGGTGACCGAGATCAGCTTCGCGTTTTTGTTCAGCAGCGCGTTGTTGTAGAAGAAGGTGAACGTCTTGTGCTGGTCGGTGCCCGCGCCGTCGGTGATCTCCTGCAGCAGGCCCCGGTCGCTGTAGACGAACTCGATGCGGCGTCCGGAGATATCGGTGATCGCCTTGAGCTGGTTGGCGATCTTCCCGTTGGCCAGGTTGACGCCGTGATGCTTCTTGTCGCCGGTGAAGTAGTCGTAGTCCGGGTCGCCGTTCTGGAAATACTCGAAGTTCAGGGTCCGGCGGCCGGTGGCGTCGGTGAGGTATTTCAGGACGCCGGTGTTGTGGTTGTTGACGCACGAGCGTTCGTAGGTGAACTGGAGCTCGTTGCCGTTCTTGTCGACGGTGGCGCTCTGGTAGCCGTCGCTGTCGAACACGAGCTGGGTACGGTCCGGCCGTGTCATCACCCACGTGCGGTTCGGGTCGCTGCTCCCGGTGCGCTGCAGATAGAGATGGACGCCGGCGGGCTTGTCGTAGTCCCACAGCCGCGGGTCAGGGCTGTCGTGCTTGTTCAGCGCGAACTGGTGGCTGGTGCCGTCCCCGTCGGTCAGCACGATTTTCGCCGGATACCCCGCCCCGCCCCAGCCGTAGAACTCCAGCGGGGTGCCCAGCCTGGCCAAGGTGGAGGCGGAGAGGGACCAGCCGGAGCCGATGTAGGAATTGGACGTGTCCTGGGCGTTGTAAGTCATCCGCAGGAACGTCGCCAGGCCGCGGCTCGGATTGCTCAACGCGTTGTAGGACCACACCGCGTTGCCCGCGAACTGGTTGACCATCAGCGTCGAGCCGGCTCCGGTGTTGCCGCCGGAGTAGGAGTAGAACTTCTCCAGGCCCAGCTGGTCCGACTTCGGATCGTCGATCGTGATGTTCTGCGCCAGCGGCGGGATTTTCGTCGTTTCCGACAGCCACTTCCCGGTCGTCCGGTTCCGCAGGTCCCACTTCAGCACGAAGGCTTCGCGTTTGTTGCCGAGGTCGAACGGGGTCGCCGTCTTCACTTTCGCGTCGACCGCGAGCACGCCGTCGGGCGCGACGTCCTTGGGCAGCGGCGTCTCGACCCGGTTGCCGGGGCCGGTCACATCGGTGCCGTCAGGCAGTTCCCAGTGGTAGGACAACGCGTAGTCGGCTGCGGGCCAGGCCGCGCCGGTGGTGTTGGTGAGGGTGACCGGGACGGTGTACTCGTCGCCGGGGATCATCCGGTCCGGCGTGGTCGGGGCGTAGTAGGTGCTTTCCGCCGTCTGTTCGGTGTAGACCACGGTCAGTTTCGGGCGCAGGCGCGGCTCGGCGGCCTCGCTGCTGAGGAAGATCGTGCGCTCCGGCGGGTTGGCCTCGTCGGCGAGTTTGACCAGCGCGCCGTGGTTGCTCGCCGGATCGTTGACCCACCGCTGTGCCAGACCGGTCACGCCGAGGACGCGCGAAGCGGGGTCGTTGGTGATTCCGGTGGTGGTTCCGGCGACGGCCGGGTCGAAGTCGCCGCCGGGAGTCGACCAGGCTCGCCCGGCGCTCGCCTTGTTCCAGGTGGCGCTGCCCTGGTCGAAGTCCTTCGTGAGCCCGTGCGCTTCGTAAGTGCCGGTGCCCACCGGCGTGCCGCCGACATAGGTGAAGCCCCAGAGGCTGAGCTCCGCGTTCTGCACCCGCGCGCCGGACGGAATCCCGCCGAGGTCCGGGAATTTCACCACGCCGCGGGTCGCGCCGAAGGTGCCGGAGTTGTTGCCGACCGACAGCCACGGCTCGCCGGTCAGCTTGTCGTGCGGCTGGTCGGGTTGCTTGCTGGCCAGGGTGGTGTCGGCGGCGTTGCCCTGGAGGACCTTGACGACCTGGCCTGCTTTGGGCAGCCGCACCAGCTGGGTCGCGGACGGGATCAGCTGGCCGTCGCGCGTTTTGGCCGCGACGACGTAGTAGAAGGCGTTGCCGAACGGCTGCGGATCGTCGGCTTTGGTCGGCTGCGCGGTGGTGTCGGCGTAGCTGGCGGTGCCGGGACGCAGCGGGGCGACCAGCGTCGCCGCCGTCGGAGTGAACTGCTGGAATACCGAACGGTGGACCTGGTACTCGACCAGGTCGTTCCCCGGATAGGCCGACCAGGTCAGGTTCGCGCCGGTAGCGCGGATCGTCGTCGGCGGGTCGAGGGCGGGACCGGGCTTGCCGTAGGTGAGCAGCAATCGCGGGGTCTGCTCGGTCGCGCCGTTGTAGGCATACTCGGCGGCCTCGTAGCGCGGGCCGCCCATGCCCCGGGTCTCGTCGGCGGCTTTGAGCAGGAAGCCGTGGTTGGGCTGGGCGCCGTCCAGCCAGCTTTGGACGGTCGAGCGCACGCTGAAGCTGTGCCACACATTGGCCTTGTTCGCCTTCTTGACCTGCGTGCCGGGCTTGGTCAGGCGTACGGCGTCGGCCACGACCTCCTTGCCCGGCACCCCGCCGAGCACGACCTTGTGCCCGGTGCCCGCTTTGAACGGCCAGGTGCCCAGCGGCTTCCACCCGCCGGGGGCCGGGGCGGTCTGGTCCACCGGAACGGTCTGCTGCCCGCCGTTGTAGAACACGGTGTAAGGCGCGTTCGACGCCCGGCCCGCGGCGGGCACGTAGTGCACCTCGACCTGGTAGTCGCCGTCCTCGGTGAGGCGGGGAACCCAGGTGTAGTCGCCGCCGCGGCTGCCGGCCCGGTAACTGTGGCCCACCGCCTGGTCAGCGTCGCCGGTATCGACCGTGCGCCACTCCCCGTTCGCGGCGGTACGACCGGGTTCGCCGTCGTCGACGCTGTCCTGGTTCTGGCCCACTTCGGCGAAAGCGGCCGCGGCGGAGTTCCAGGTCGCGGTGTTCGCCGTCCACGGCTGGGTCGCCCGGTGCGCTTCCACGGTGACGTCGTTGGCGCCAGTCGTGTGGTCCTGGTCGTAGTACACCTGCAGCTGCGCCGAATCCAGCCGCGTGCCGGCCGGAATGTTCGCGAGGTCGAACTTCAGCAGGCTGCGCGCGGCACCGGAGTTCGTCGCGCCGACCGAGAGCCGCCAGCTGCCGTCGTGGTTGGCGTCCGGCTCGTCGGAGGTCACCATCGTGTCCTGCGCCTGGGTGGCGGTGGGCTGGATCTTGATGGTCGGGTCGATCACCACCGGGTACACGCGTTCCTTGGCGCGCAGCCATTCCTGGTCCGCGGTCACCGTGATCGTGAACCGGTTGCCCTCGGCCCGAACCGTCTGGGCGACCTTGCCGCTCCACGCCTTCCCATACGGAGAAGCTGCGTCGTCGCGACCGTCCAGCATGAACGGCTTGGCCATGACGAACAGCGGACCGCCGTCGCGGTCGCCGCCCGCGCGGAAGAAGGCGATGGAACCGTCCTTTTGCTGCTCGGCCTCGACACCGGCCAGGTCCATGGTGAAGCTGTAGCTCGGTGCCTGCGCCGGAGGTTTGGCCAGCACGAGCTTTTCTTTCAACGCGTCCGGAGTCACCTGGTAGACCACATCGGTGCCGGGGAATGCGCCCGGATAGGTGATCGCACTGCTCTCGACGCGCGGTTCGAGTGAACGCGATTCACCGGCGATGCCGAGCCGGATTTCCCGTTCGCCTTGCTTGAACCCGACGAGATGATCCGTTTTAGTCCCGAAAGAACTGTGGAAAGTGTTGTGTTCGTTGCGGTAAACGAAGCCTTCCGGCGCGGACGTTTTCTCGATGCGGGTGTCGATGTCCTGCCAGTGCCCGGCCGCGTCGCGATAGTGCAGCGGCGTCTGCGACACCTGGACCTGCGTCCGACCGTCCGACAAGGGAAACGCCTTGGTCGTGAGCGTCCGCTGCTCGACCTTCTCGGCCAGCCGCTTCGCCTCGGGCACCACCTGCCCGACCGGCGCTGATTCGTGACGGGGCAACGCATCCATCGGTCCGGGCGGCGACGGGGGAACGCTGCGATGGGAATGCGCCGGCGGGCCCGCGGCCGGACGCGACGGTAGCGCGGCAGCTACCGGACCGGCGCCGAAAACGGTGCCAGCCGTTACGATAACCGTAAGAGCGCAGCACAAAAAAGCGCGTTTGGTCGGCATCTCTGGCTTCCCCCTGCACAATCGCGCCCGAGTCCGCTTGATATGCGACTGACCGGCGACAACGCCAGTCATCCCCTCTGGGCGGCGAACACCGCAATCGACGGTACAACCGGGTGATCACGTCCTCAATACGCCGGATGGTCCAGCTTGGACAATCGCGGCGGGATAGACCGATAGCGCGGTATTCGCTACATTCGAGCCACTCAGTCATGCAATCGCATGGTCCACGGATGGGGAGGCCGGGATGAGCATTATTCCGCGCGCGAAAATAATGTTTCTCACCGCGGCGGCGGCCGCGGCACTGCTCACCGTCGCGCCCAGTGCGGAGGCTAGCCCGGAGGCGAGTTCGCTGGGCCTGCCCGCCTACTCCGATCTGGTCGTCGACGACGCGAACCACCAGGTGTTCGTGAGCGGCGGAAAGACGAGCAACGGCGTCGTCGTCACCGACTTCGGCGGTTGGGTGCGCAAGACCGTCGACCGACAGTTCGGGGCGTCCGGGCTCGCACTCTCAGCCGACGGCCGCACGTTGTACGTCGCGCTCGCTTCCGGAGACGCGATCTCCGCGATCGACACCGCCACGCTCGCCGAAACCGCTCGCTACCCCACCGGAGCCCAGACCTGCCCGGCACATCTCGCGCGCACTGGAAACGTCGTGTGGTTCGGCTACGGGTGCGAGGAATCCTGGAACGGCGGCATCGGGAGGCTCGACACCGGTGTCACCCCGCCTGCGGTCACCCTCGATCAACAGGGTGCCAACGTCCGGTTCCACCACGCGCCGCTGGTCGCGTCTCAGGGCGGGGATGCCGGACCGCTCGTGGCGGGGCAAGCAGAACTCAGCCAATCGTCGGTCTACGTCTATGCCCGTCGCCGCGGGCAAGCTCGAGTCTCGCGCGTCCGGCGCGGTCGTCGGCAGCGACCTGGCCGACCTCACGCTCGCTCCGGACGGTGCCACCATCTACACCGCCTCGGGCTCCCGTGACGCAGTCGAAGCCTTCAACAGCAAGGATCTCACTCGTGCCGGCGCGTATCACACCGGGCAGTATCCGAACTCCGTCGCCGCATCCGCGGACGGCAAGTACCTCGCGGGCGGCGTCCGCAACCCGCGCGATGACGTCTACGTCTACAAGGTGGGCGGCAGCGCGCCGGTGGCCACGTTGGATGTGACCAGCGACGGGGTTCTCGCACCCCGAGGGCTGGCGTGGGCCGCGGACGGCGAGCGGTTGTTCGCCATCACCCGGCCTGCCAATGGGGCGGAGCCCGCGTTGCGGGTGCTCAAGGATCCGACTGACCGGTAAGCCTTCTCCGCACGTCCAAGGCCCGGCCGCAGCTCCATCTGCGGCCGGGCCTCTTCTTGCCGTCCGGTCAACGGCATTGCTTCTCCTCCCTCGATCGACTATCTTCCTGAATAAGGAAGACTTCTACGAAATACCGGAAGATGGGCCAACCGGAGTATCGGGGAGACGTCGTGGGCGCACTGCTGCGCTGGGCGGAGGCCGACCGCGCTGTGGTGCGCGGGGTGCTTTCCGAAGCGCTCGTCTTGGTGCCGATCGGCGCGACCGAGCAGCATGGGCCGCATTTGCCTACTGGCACTGACGCGTTTCTCGCGGCCGCCGTGTGCGAGCGCGCGGCTGAGGTGGCCGCGCCGCGAGCCGAGCGGGCGTTGTTGCTTGCGCCGCCGATTCCGTACGGGGCGTCTGATCATCACTTGCCTTTCAACGGAACGCTTTCTCTTTCCGCGCAGACCTTGTTGCACGTGCTTGACGATCTGGCTCGGTCGATCGCGGTCCAAGGCGGACGGCGGATGGTCGTCGTCAACGGGCATGGGGGCAATGTCGGCGCCTGCCATGCGTTCGCGGGCGCTGCTTCGACGCGGCACGGGCTTGCTGTGGCGCATACCGACTATTGGCGGGTTCTCGAGCCCGAGGACATTGTTCCTGGACATGCCGGCGAGTTCGAGACCTCGATGATGCTCGCGGTCCGCCGGGAGCTGGTTCAGGAGCCGGCCGCACGGGAGAAGCCGCCGCGGACGGGAGTGTCTGATGTGGACATCCATTCCGGACAGGTCTGGCGAGAGATGGACGGGTATACCGACCAGCCCGAGTTAGCAACGGAGAGCCGGGGTACCAGGTGGTTCGAGAGGATCGCCAACGGGCTCGCGGACCGGTTTGTGGCGCTAGCGAAGGTGTTGTGAAGCCATGATCGTGGACGTGCACACGCACACTCCGACCCACCAGGCAGCGGTGCCGGAGGACGAGCGGCGCGTTTACGAGGGGTGGCGCACCGACCGGGCGGTGGTGACCACGAATTCCTGGGACGACTACGACAAGGCCACTGAGGCCGCCGATCTGTCCATTGTGTTCAACATCGCGGTCGAGAAACCCGAAGAGGCCACTGGATTGCCGTATCGGGCGGAGGACACCAACACGGCCACGGCGGCGTTCGTGACGGCTGATCCGGAACGGCGGATCGGGTTCATGTCGGTGAATCCGACCGCGCCCGACGTCTTCGACGAGGCTGATCGGTGTCGTGAACTCGGGCTGGTCGGGGTGAAGCTCGGGCCGAACTATCAGAATTTCGACCCGCTGTCGCAGCCGGCGCTGGACTTTTACGGGTACTGCGAGCGGAACGGGTTGCCGATCTTGTTCCATCAAGGCGCGTCGCCGATTCGGCAGGCGCCGCTGCGGTATACGTATCCGCTGGTGACGGACGAGGTCGCGTTGCAGTTCCCGGAACTTCGGATTGTCATGGCGCACATGGGACATCCGTGGGGGCGCGAAACGGTGGTGACCATCCGCAAGCATCCGCACGTGTACGCCGATGTCTCCTCGATCTATCTCCGGCCTTGGGTCTGTTACGAATCGCTGCTCGCGGCGCAGGAGTGGGGCGTGCCGCACAAGCTTCTCCTTGGTTCGGACTTTCCGATCGCCACTACCGCGGAGGCGATGGCGGGGATCCGGCGGGTCAATGACATCGTCGAGGGCACCAGGTTGCCCAAGATTTCCCCTGAGCTGATCGAGCGAGTCATTCACGCGGACGCGATCGCCGCACTCGGCTTGGAGAGGAGTCCGCGATGACGCCGATCCGGGGAGTCTCGCCCGTTCTCGAAGTGCCTTTTACTGACGACGGCGAGATCGACGTTTCCGGCTTTCGGCGCGTGGTCCGGCATGTGCTCGGGACCGGGGTCGGCAGCGTGATGTTCCCGGGCTTCGCGTCCGAGTTCTACAAACTGGCGGAGGACGAAAGGCAGACCCTCACCGAGATCTTGCTGACGGAGACCGCGCCGCGGGCGGACGTCCTGGCCATCGTCGCGGTGCAGGATCATGCGACCCGGCTCGCGGTGAAGCGGGCTGCCGACGCGGTGGCGGCGGGCGCTGATCTGATCAACCTTTTGCCGCCGCATTATTTGCAACCCTCCAGAAAGGCGTTGGTCAAGCATATTCGGGAGGTGCTTGACGCGGTGGCACCGACTCCGGTGGTGTTGCAGTACGCGCCTTCGGAAACCGGCACTAGTCTTGATGCGGACGTCCTGCGCGAGATCGCGGCCAAGCACGCCAATCTGCAACTGGTCAAGGTCGAATCCAGCCCGCCGGGGCCGTTGATCGCCGAGCTGGCCGCTGGGGATCCGCCGATTCCGTCGGTCGAGGGATACGCGGGGGTGCAGTTGCCGGACGCGATCCGGCGTGGCGCGGTCGGGACGCAGCCGGGGTGTTCGTTCACCGAGATCTACGTGGAGATCTGGCGCCGGTTCGAGAACGGCGACGACGCGGGCGGGGACGAGTTGCACCGCAGGCTGTTGCCCTACATTTCGTACTGGATGCTGGACACCGAGCGAATCATCGCTACGGAGAAGCTGATTTCGGTACGCCGCGGGCTGTTCGCCAGCCCGTACTGTCGCGCGCCCGCGCACCGGCTCGACGCCGAGGACATCCGGATGATCGACCGCTTTCTAACGGAGTTCCGTGAGTTCCTGTGAATACGGTCGAAGACATCGAGGTCGTCGCGATCAGTCCGGTCGTCCGGCCGGAACTCGTCGTGGCCGGGGCCCGTGGGACCCATGACCATTCCGACTTCCTGCTGGTCCGGGTGACCACTTCGGACGGAGCGACGGGACTGGGCGAGGTCAGCGCGACGCTTCAGTGGAGTGGCGAAGACGCAGGCACGGCGGAATATCTCATCAGAAAAGCGCTCGCCCCCGCGATCCTCGGCCAGCCGCTCGTCCCGGTCGCCGATCTTGAACGGCTGATGGACGAAGCGGCGGCCGGTGCACCGTTCACCAAGGCGGGGATCTCGACAGCGTTGTGGGACGCGTACGCGCGCACGCTCGACGTCCCGCTCGCAACCGCCCTCGGTGGTCCATTAAGGACTGAAGTACCGGTGAAGTGCTCCCTCAGCGGCAGCGGGCAACGACTCCAGGACGTCTACCACGCAGCGTCAGAGGCGGGATTTCGCTGCTATAAGCTGAAAATCGGCTTCGAACCCGAAGAGGACGCCCGTCGGCTCGCAGAGACCCGCGCGCTCATCGGGGAGGACACGTTCCTCGGTCTCGACGCGAACGGCGGCTACCGGCCTGCCGACGCAGCCCGGGCGATCGAATTGATGCGCGACCAAGACCCGGCGTTTCTCGAGCAGCCGGTGGCCCCCGGGGACCTCGCTGGGATGCGAAACCTGCGCGGACGCGGACTGTCCATTGTGGCTGATGAAAGCGTGTTCGGCACGGACGATCTCGTATCCGTGATCCGGGCCGAAGCGGCGGACGCGGTCAGCCTGTACATCGGCAAAGCGGGCGGACCGGGGCGGGTGGTGTCGATGGCGCACCTCGCGAATGCATTCGGGCTGGACGTCGTGCTCGGGTCCAATGGGGAGCTGGGCATCGGCGCGGCGGCGCAGCTGCACGCCGCGTGTGCCGCGCCGGGGCTGTCGACCCGGATTCCCTCCGACATCATCGGCGCGCACTATTACGAGCGCGACATCCTCAAGACGCCGTTGGACAGCGACGGCCAGAAGGTCCGGCTCGGCGACGCGCCTGGCCTTGGCGTCGAGGTGACCGACGACGTCGCCGCCGGGTTCAGGAGCGTCCGATGAACCGGTCGAGCACGTTCGCGGTCACCGCGGAGACGCCGTCGTCCACCAGCACCGCGGACGTCCAGGTGATCGAACCGACCGAGAAGACCTCGCCGCCGCTGGCCGTGGCGTAGCAAGCGATCTCACCGCCGCCGGCACCAGGGTTGCGGCCGCGCGCGAGGACCTGAGTCCCTTGTGGACTGTACGGGCCGGTCTTGTCGGTTTCGTGCCCGGAAGCGCCGCCTGAGCATCGTTCGTGCAAGCTCCGGACTCCGAACAAGTCCCCTTTGTCCAGTCCGGTACCGCGGAAAGCCCAGTGGCTTGGGTCGATCACTTCGTACGGCGCTCCGGTCATCGCACCAGCGCTGGTGAACACGACGCCGAACAGATCTGAGGTCGGCCGGAACGTGCGGTGCATCCGGCTCTCATACGGACCGGATTCGATGGCCTGAGTACGGAATTGCAGCGCGTCAGCGGCGAAAGCTACTTCGCAGTCGGCGACATTGCCGCCGAAGTTGGCCAGCTTTCCGCCGCGATCGTGCACCCAGGAGTAGACAGCGGAGTACATCTCGCGGGACCAATATTCCGGATGGGTGCTCAGGACCAGCGCGCGGTAACTGTCCAGCGGCAGGGTGCCGTCGTGCAGGTGTGCGTCGGAATAGAGGTCGTATTCGTAGCCGTTGCGTTCCAGCCAGCTGAGCAGTCGCCATTCCGCAGCCGCCAGGTGACACGGCTGCCTGCCGCGGATCGGGTCCTCCGGCTGGTCGGCCGCGCTGAGCTGGTTCAGCGGCTCCGGGCGTTCAAAGGACAGCGGCGGATACGCGTCGTCGGGCAGCGCGTGTTCGCTGAAGCTTGATTCGAGGTAGCGGGGCATTTCCAAGCGGGGCACCAAAACTGGCGCCGAAGGCAGTCCGGCGGCGTTGATGTAATTGCTGCGGCCGCCGAAGTTGTTGTAGGCGTTCCACGTGTTTGTGGAGGCGACTACGGCGATCGGCGCCGTCGGCTGGCGCGGCGCGACCACCCAAGGGAACGAGAATCGGGCACCGGATTCGCCTTCGACGTGAAAGTAGTACAAGCCGCTGCGATCCGGAGCCGTAACGTACTGGCGGTGCGACGGATCGACGTAGCCTTTTTCGTTGAACCGCACGCCGGTTCGCGTGTAGTCGCCGTCCGGCGTCACCTGCACCGTCGCGCGCGGTGCGTGTTCGTCGAACCATCCGATCAGCGCCGTCTCCTCGGCTTCGGCACCGTGCCGCCACAGGCTCAGCCGGTACGGCTCGGGGCTGTGGATCCGGAACTCCCCCTCGTCGCCGCTGCGGGCCCATTTCGGCCAGACATAGCCGAAAATCCGGTCGGACAGCAGCCGGAACTGGTGCGGTTCGCCGGACCCGAGCGCGACGTCGACGTGTTTGGCTCCGTAGCCGTCTTTGGCGAGGGTTACGCGGTACTCGCCGGGCGGGACGTCGGCGTGGACCGCGCCGGTCGCGGTGGAGCGGGCGGTCCCGTGGCCGCCGATCTCCACGAGCACGTCCGGCAACGCCAGATAGCGTTCGTCGCTGACATATCCCAGCAAGGTCATACCGTCGCGGCTTTCGGCTCGGCAGCTGGCTCTGGCAACGGCTGGCCGGAGCGTTCGGGCAACATCAGCATCGCGACCGCGCTGAGCACGCAGCCGGCGATCACGTAAATGCCGACGCCCCACACCGCACCGGTCGCGCCGACCAGCCACGCGCTGAGGTACGGCGCGAACCCGCCGCCGAACACCGCGGTGAGCTGATATCCCAGGTTGACCCCGGTGACGCGCGAGCGGGTGTCGAACAGCTCGGACAGAATCGTCTGGGACAGCGCGGACATCGCCATCACGAACACCGAGAAGCCCAGCACCATCGCGACCGCCACCAGGACCGGGTTCTTGGTCTCGAACAACCAGAACACCGGGAAGATCACCACCGCGAGCCCGACGCAGCCGCCGAGGAACACCGGTTTCCGGCCGATCCGGTCCGACAATGCGCCCCAGGTCGGCGCGAGAATGATCTGTGCGCCGGCGGCGGCCATTGTGGCGGTGAGTGCCACCGAGGCGGGCATGCCGAGATCTTTTTTGACGTACGACGCGCCGTAGGTGGTGATCACGTAGCCGCCGATGCTGTTGGCGAAACCGAACAGAACGCCGTAGATCAAATTGCGCGGACGACGCAGTACGGTAAGCAAGGGAATGCGTTCTCCGACGACCTTGCGCGCGCGTTCGAACTCCGGCGTTTCGCCGACCCGCAGCCGGATGACCAAGCCCGCGACCAGCAGCACGAAGCTCAGCAGGAACGGGATCCGCCAGCCCCAGGCCAGGAAATCCCGATCGGGAAGCGTCGCGAACAACGCCATCAAACCGGAGGAAATGAGCAGCGCGACACCCGCCCCGGAAAGGAGCAGCGCGCCGTAGAGACCGCGTTTGCGCGGCGGGGCGTGCTCGACCGCCAGCGAGATCGCGCCGCCCATTTCGCCGCCGGTCGAAAACCCCTGCAGCAGCCGCAGGATGACGAGCAGAATCGGGGCCGCGACACCGATCTGGCGGTATCCGGGCAGCGCGCCGATGAGAATCGTGGCGATGCCCATCAGCACGATGGTGAGGATCAGGGCCTTCTTGCGGCCGAACCGGTCCGCGATGTGGCCGATCACGACGCCGCCGACCGGGCGCAGCACGAACCCGACCGCGAAGGTGGCGAACGACGACAGCTGCCCGGTGAGCGGGTCCGCGGACGGGAAGAAGACGGCCGGGAACACGACAGCGGCGGCTAGGCCGAACAGGTAATAGTCGTAATACTCGAGCAGCGTGCCGATACTGGAAGCCAGCACCGCGGACCGGCGCGCCGATCGAGGCGGGGCCGAACCAGCCGAGCCGGAGCCGTCCGAGTGAGAGCTGTCTGCGCTCATGACGCCCGCACCTCCTGATCCGATGGTGGACCAAGGCCGGTCGACCTCGACCCGACAACCCCCCGAATCACGTATTTCCGAGATACCGTAGATACGTCTTCTATTTCGGAAAGATTAGTCTATGCTGGCGCCGTCGGACAAGGGGAATCTCGGGCGGGCGCCGGCGGGTTTCCGCAGCGCGGGCAGCGGGCCGCCGAGCCGTGGAGGGGTCGACCATGACGTTGAGCCGTCGTCGTCTTTTGCAGTTGTCCGCGGTCGCCGCGGGCACGGCCGTGGTCGGGGCCGGAACCGTCGCGGAGGCCGCCGGAAAGGAACCGGACTGGGCCGCGTTGCGCAGGCGGCTGCACGGCGCGCTGCTGCAGCGAAATCACGCCGGCTACGAGGAAATCCGGCCGCCGTTCAACATCCTTTACGACGACCGCTACCCGCCGGCGATCGCGCGCTGCGCCGACACCGACGACGTCCGGAAATGCCTGGAGTTCGCCGGGGAAAACCGCATCGCGTTCGCGGCCCGCAGCGGCGGCCACAGTTATGTCGCCTATTCCACTCCGGGCGACGGATTGGTCGCGGATCTCAAGCTGATGAACCGCGTGGCGGTCCGCCGGAACGGCACTGCGGTCGTCGGCCCCGGCACGCGGCTGATCGACGTCTATCACGCGCTGGCCGCGGAAGGCCGCGCGCTGCCGGGCGGAACCTGCGGTTCGGTCGGCATCGCCGGGCTCGCGCTCGGCGGCGGAATCGGCGTGCTGATGCGGAAATACGGGCTGACCTGCGACCACCTGGCCGGTGCGAAGGTGGTGACGCCGGGCGATCTGCGGGTGCGTTCGGTCGACCCTGGTTCGGACCTCGGCTGGGCGCTCACCGGCGGAGGCGGCGGGAACTTCGGCGTCACCACGGAATTCACCTTCCGCACAGTGCCCGCGCCGCCGCGGGTCACGGTGTTCGTGGTGAACTTCCCCGAGGGATCCGGCACCGACGTTTACGGGGCCTGGCAGGACTGGATCACCGCCGCGCCAAGGGAATTCTGGTCGAACATCTCGGTGCTCGGCGGCCCGAATCCGGCCGCGGGCGTCCCCGGCTGTCTCCTCGGCGGCGAGCAGCAGGCGCGCGAACTCATCGCCGACCTGGAACGCCGAGCCGGAGTCAAGGGCACCGTGAGCGGCTTCCAGGAGACCGATTATCTGGGTGCGATGGATTTCTGGTCCGGAAACCTGGGACGTCGCCGATTCATGGCCGCGTCTCGGGTTCTGACAAGGAAAGCGGATCCGGCACAGATGAGCGCGCTCGTCACCGGCGAGACGAAAGTCGCGCTGGAAGTGAACCCGCTCGACGCGGCGGTCTCCGACGTCCGGCCTACCGACACCGCGTTCGCGCACCGCGGCGTTTTCGGCGACGTGCAGGTTTATCTCAGCGCGGACCCGGACGTCGACCGGGAGACGGCGAAGCACGAAGTGAACGACGTCCAGGCGCGGCTGGCGAAATTCGCCACCGGCGGCGCGTACGTCAACTACATCAACGACGACCAGAAGGATTGGGCCACCGCGTACTACGGGGTGAATCTCGGGACGCTCCGGGCGGTAGCGGCGAAGTACGACCCGAGTGGGGTGCTCGCGTTCGAGCAGGGTCTCTCGCCGCGCCCGGTGTGAAAGCCGGTCTGCGGCCGGCGCAGGACTCCGGCCGCAGACCGGCGGGCTAGGCGGCGACCTGCAGGATCCAGGTGACGCCGAAGCGGTCCCGGAGCATGCCGAACCCCGGGGCCCACTGGGACGGGCCGAACTGCTCGATCACCGTCGCGTCCTCGGACAGCTTCTTCCAGAACTCGCCGACCTCGTCGACGGAATCGCCGCCGACGGACAGGAAGAACTTCTCCGTGGTGACGGTCATCCCGTTCTCGCGGGTGGTCTCGCCGACCGGCGCGGCGGCGGCGAGGCCGGGGACGTCGTAGGCCATCACCTGGAATCCGTTCTCGCCGGCGACCTGACCGAACACCACGTGGTCCGCGCCGGGCGCGTCCTTGGGCATCCCGAAGTCGCCGTAGGTCGCGATGCGGATCTCCCCGCCGAACACCGACCGGTAGAACTCGAGCGCCTCCCTGGCCTCGCCCCGGAAATTCAAGTGGGCGACGGCGTGCACTGCCATGATTTCGACTCCTCGGTTCCAGCGCCGGACTCGTTCCCGCGCTGGAACCGAGACTCGCAGCAGTAGCGGTCAGGCAGTGGCCGCTATTTCCGGCATGATCGAAACCATGCGAAAGGTGACCGACGACGAACGACGAGACCGCATCGGGCTGCGGCACGCGCTGGCGGCCGCCGCGCCCGGAGTGGAGGCCGCCGTGCGCGCGGTCACGTGCTTGCACGCGACCGAGGCCAGCAGCATCTACCTGTCCGCGTACGCCCGTTCCCGCGCCGACCGGGCGTCCATTTCGGACGCATTGTTCGGGCAGCGCACGGTGGTGCGGCAGTTGGCGATGCGCCGGACTGTGTTCGCGTTTCCGGTCGATTTGTTCGCTGCGGCAAGGGGAAGCGCGTCGGCCCGGGTCGTCCGGCAGATGGCCGCGCGGCTGGCCAAGGACGCCGAACTGGCCGGGATCGACGACGGTCCGGCTTGGGTTGCCGACAGGTGCGCCGAGGCACTCGCCGCGATCCGCGAGGAACCCGGAACCACAGCGCAGCTACGCGCCCGCCTCCCCGAGCTGAGCACCCGGATCGCTGCTGAAGGACGGCCCACCGTCCTCGCTCCGGTGGGCTCGCGCGTCCTCTCCGTGCTCGCGGCTGGCGGTTCGGTCGTGCGCGGGGACAACGCCGGTCGCTGGCAGACGTCGCGTCCAGTGTGGACGGCGGTTGAGCAGTGGCTCGGCGAGGACCCGGGGGCGCTGGACGAACGGGAGGGCTACCGGGAGCTAGTGCGGCGATGGCTGTGGTCGTTCGGGCCGGGGACCGAGGACGACCTGGTGTGGTGGCTCGGCGCGACGAAAACCGCGGTCCGCCGGGCGCTGGACGACGTCGACGCGACGCCTGCCCTGCTGGAGGACGGGACCCCGGCGTGGCTGCATCCCGACGACGAGGACGAGGTCCTCCTCGACGGCGACTGGGCGGCGCTCCTCCCGACCCTCGACCCGACCACCATGGGCTGGCGCCGCCGCGACTTCTACCTCGGCGACCACGGCCCGCACCTCTTCGACGGCGCGGGCAACGCCGGTCCGACGGCGTGGTGGAACGGGCGGATCGTCGGGACCTGGACGCAGCGGCCGGACGGGACGGTGGAGGTCGTGGCGATCGATCCATTGCCGCGGGCCGCGGTGCGGGCGTTGGACCAGGAGGCCGCGAAGCTCACCGCCTGGTTCGACGGTGAGCTGGTCGCGACCGGTTACGTGTCGCCGCTGGTTCGGGGCCGGGTCAGTCGCGGCGACGGAGCCTCGGGTCGGTAAGCGACGGCGGAACGTACGAGACGTCGATCGGACCCACGTCGGCCCCCGGCGCGACGATCTCGTCAATCCGGTCCAGGACATCGTTGTCCAGCCGGATGTCGGCACCGGCCAGCAGGTCGTCCAGCTGCGGCAACGTCCGAGGCCCGATGATCGCGGACGTCACGGCCGGATGGTTGACCGCGAACGCCAGCGCCAGATGCGTCAGCGAAAGCCCGGCTTCCTCGGCGACCCGCGCGAGCTGCTCGACCGCCGCGTGTTTGCGCTCGTCGCTCATGTGCCGTGGCACGAACCGCAGCTGCGCTTCCCGGAGTTGCTCGCCGCCGGGCCGGTAGCGGCCGGTCAGCAGGCCCATCGCGAGCGGGCTCCACACCAGGACCCCCATGCCGTACCGGTGGCACACCGGCAGGATTTCGCTCTCGATCCCCCGGTTGAGCAGCGAGTACGTCGGCTGCTCGGTCCGCAGCCGGGCGAGCCCCGCGCGTTGCGACACCCACTGGGCTTCGACGATCTCGGAGACCGGGAAGTTCGAGGACCCGACGGCGCGCACCTTCCCGCTGCGCAGCAGGTCGGTCAGCGCGGAGAGGGTTTCCTCCAGATCCGTGTCCGGGTCGGGGTGGTGGAGCTGGTAGAGATCGATGTGGTCAGTTCGCAAGCGCCGCAACGACTGTTCGACCTCCGCGACGATCCAGCGCCGGGAGCTTCCACCGCGGCCCGGGCCCATCGAGCCGTTGACCTTCGTGGCCACCACCACGTCGTCGCGGCGACCCCGCAAAGCCGCGCCGAGGATCTCCTCGGACTCCCCGCCTGGCCCGTAAACGTCAGCGGTGTCAACGAAGTTGATCCCCGCGTCAAGCGCCCGGTGCACCATCCGGACACACTCGCCGTGATCGGGGTTGCCGATCCGCCCGAACTTCATCGTGCCGAGGCAGTAGGCGCTGACCTTGATCCCGGTCCGTCCCAAAAGCCGCATCCGCATGTGCCGGTTTCCTTTCCTGAGCAACGCCACGCTGGCAGAGGAAGCGGCCAGCCAGTGACCGCTACCCCGCGCGATCTGCGAAGGTGATCAGGTGACCGACGTCGTGCTGCCGCCCCGGCTCCGCCCCGGGGACCGGGTCCGGCTCGTCTCCCCGGCGAGCTGGCCAACTGACGAGCTGCTCGCGGAATCCGTGCGTACTCTGGAAAACTGGGGGCTGACCGTCGAAGTCGGCAAGCACGCCCTCGATCGGCACGGCTACCTCGCCGGGCTAGACGAGGACCGGTTAGCCGACCTCAACGACGCCTACCGCGATCCCGGCGTACGCGCGGTCATCGCCACTCGCGGCGGGGCCGGGGCGTACCGGATCGCGGACGGGATCGATTTCGCGGCGGTGCGCGCGGATCCCAAGCCGCTTATGGGGTTCAGCGACATCACCAACCTGCACCTCGCGCTGTGGCGGCACTGCCGGATCGCCGGAATCCACGGCTTCCTCGCCGGCGAGCGCTCCGCCGAATCGACCCGGCGGCTGCTGTTCGAGCCCGAGCCCACGACGCTGCACCGCGACCCGAACTCGCTCACTGCCGCGGTGTCGTTTCCCGGCACCGCCACTGGGAACCTCGTCGGCGGTCACCTCGGCACCGTCATCGGGTTCATCGGCGCCGGACTGCCCAGCCTCGACGGCGCGATCCTCTTCCTCGAAGCCCCGCGCGCGATCGGGCTCGGCCAGGTCGACCGGCAGCTGACGCACCTCATGCGATCCGGTTCACTGCGCGGCCTGCGCGGGGTCGCACTCGGCCGGTTCCCCGGGTTCGAGGACTACACCGACCGCGGCTGGACCGTGCTCGACGTGCTGCGCGACCGGCTAGGCGCGCTGGACGTCCCGGTGCTCGGCGGCATCGACGTCGGCCACGGCACCGCCCCACTGTCACTCCCGCTCGGGCCGGTCGCGACGCTGAGAGAGGACACGCTGACCGTCGGGGCCGCGGTGTCGTGAGTGTTTATTCCGGTTAGAACCGGCTGCTGTCTACGGTAGCGAGCGCCCCAATGCCACATTGGGTGCGTCAGATGCACCCAATGTGGCGTTCGGTGCGTCAGATGCACCCAATGCCACATTGGGGATTTCTCAGTGGTGCGGTGTGTGGTGGGTTCGTTGCAGCGGTGGCTGGGGCCAGCCTGGTCGCGTGGCTCCGTTCCTGGCGAAAGTCCGTGAGGGGAACCCTGAGGGACTCTGAGTCCGTCAGGGTTCCCCTCACGGACTTTCGGCATCACGCGTCAGGCCAGCCGCGCGACGCGAGAACCCCGCGCAAACCGGGGTCTACCCGCAGGGCTGCGCGGTGGCATGCGGCGCGGGGCCGCGACAGCTGCGGCGACGCGGCCGACCCTCGCCACGCCGCTCCCCGCGCCCGCAGACGTCCTTCACGGACCTCCCCAAGGCCTACTACTGAGAAAACCTCATTGGGACGCAAGACCGCGCGCAACACGGACCCGCAGAGCACCGCGGCCTCGGGAGTGCCGATGCCGGTTAGAACCGACATCCCAGCTCACGAGGTTCCGGAGACCCAGCTCAGGTGCCGGTAGTGCAGCCCGTTCTTCGACTCCTGCCATTCCCCGACGGTGTCCGGTTCCCGGCCGATCTCCGGCGCGTAGACGTCGCCCTCGAAGGACTCGCGGAGTTCGGTCACCTCGATCCGGTCGGCGAACGGCAGCGACTCCTGGTAGATCCGCGCGCCGCCCATCACCCATACGTCACCGTCGGCGGCCGCAAACGCTTGCTCCAGGCTGGGGAACGTCTCCGCGCCTTCTTGCGGCGTGCGGGACACCACCAGGTTCCGCCGTCCCGGCAGCGGCCGGACGCGTTCCGGCAGCGACTCCCACGTCCGCCGGCCCATCAGCACGGTCGCGCCCGCGGTCACCGTGCGGAAGTGCTTCATGTCCTCCGGAATGTGCCACGGCAAGGCGTTGTCGCGGCCGATGACGCGGTTCGCCGACTGTGCCCAGATGAGTCCGATCATCAGACGGCCACCGGAGCCTTGATGCCGGGGTGCGGGTCGTAGCCCTCCAGCGAGATGTCCTCGTAGCGGTAGTCGAACAGGCTCTCCACCGGCTTCAGGCTCAGCGACGGGAACGGCCGCGCGTCCCGGGAGAGCTGCTTGCGCACCTGGTCGACGTGGTTGTCGTAGATGTGACAGTCGCCGCCGGTCCAGACGAAATCGCCGACGCGCAGGCCGACCTGGTCGGCGATCATGTGCGTCAGCAGGGCGTAGCTCGCGATGTTGAACGGGACGCCGAGGAAGAGGTCCGCGCTGCGCTGGTACAGCTGGCAGGACAGCTCGCCGTTGGCCACGTAGAACTGGAAGAACGCGTGGCACGGCGGCAGCGCCATCTGCGGAATGTCCCCGACGTTCCACGCCGACACGATGATGCGCCGCGAATCCGGGTTCTCGCGCAGGGTGCGGAGGACGTCGCTGATCTGGTCGGCATGCCCGCCGTCAGGAGTCGGCCAGGACCGCCATTGGACTCCGTAGACCGGGCCGAGGTCGCCGTCCTCAGCGGCCCATTCGTCCCAGATCGTGACGCCGTGGTCACGCAGCCAGTTCACGTTCGAGTCGCCGCGCAGGAACCACAGCAGTTCGTACGCGATCGAGCGGAAGTGCACCTTCTTCGTGGTGATCAGCGGGAATCCGTCGGCCAGCCGGTAGCGCAGCTGGTGCCCGAAAATCGACCGGGTGCCCGTACCGGTGCGATCCCCCTTCTGGGCTCCCGTGTCGAGCACGTGCTGAAGCAGGTCTTCGTACTGCGTGTCCGGCATGTCCGCGGATGTTAGTCGAGACAGCGCCGTGTCAGCCGGATATCAGCCGCGGCGGTGACGCTGGTCGCACCACCACACAGAGGGGGATCTCCGATGACACGCCCACCCGGCCTGCCGCTCGAGCGCGACGCAGGCCCGTTCGCCCCGCCGTCCGCCATCACCAGGCTGCGGGAGTCCCGGCCGGTGAGCCCGCTGAAGTTCCCGGACGGGCACGACGGCTGGCTGATCACCGGCTACGACGCGGTCCGCCAGGCGCTCGCCGACCCGCGGTTCAGTTCGCGCCAGGACCTCGGCCCGGTGCATGTGCCATATGAAACGCCGAGCATGCCGGAAGCGCAGGAGGAGTTCGAACCGTCGCCGCAGACGCCCGGCCTGTTCATCACGATGGACCCGCCGGACCACGGCCGGCTGCGCCGGAAGCTCACCGGCACGTTCACCGTCAACCGGATGAAACGGCTCGAGGAGCACATCGCCGAAATCTCCGAACGGCAGCTCGACCATCTCGCCGAATGCCCGAAACCGGCTGACCTGGTGACGGAATTCGCGCTTCCGGTGCCGTCGCTGGTGATCTGCGAAATGCTCGGGGTGCCGTATTCGGACCGGGAAATGTTCCAGAAGAATTCCTCGCAGATCATGCTCCGGGACCAGAGCATCGAGGACAAGATGGCCGCTTGGACGGCGATCTCGTCGTACCTCGGCGAACTCGCGGTGAGCAAGCGTGCGGACCCCGGCGCGGACATCCTGTCCGACCTGGCCCGCGACGACGACCTGAGCATCGAGGAACTCGTCGGGATCGGGTTCCTGCTGCTGCTCGCCGGGCACGAAACGACCGCGAACATGCTGGCGCTCGGCACTTTCGCGTTGCTGGAGAACCCGGAGCAGATGGCGGCACTGCGGGCCGATCCGGACCTGATTCCCGGCGCGGTCGAGGAACTGCTGCGCTATCTCGCCGTAGTCGACGTCCTTTTCCGGTACGCGGCCGAAGACCTCGAACTCGGCGGCGAAAAGATCAGCAAGGGATCGACCGTTCTTATTTCGATGTTGGCCGCCAACCGCGATCCTTCGCATTTTCCCGACGGCGAGGCTCTCGATGTCGAACGGAAAGCGCGCACACATCTGTCGTTCGGGCACGGCGTGCACCAATGCCTCGGCCAGCAACTCGCCCGGATCGAAATGCGCGCGGGTTTCGCCGGACTGCTGCGCCGCTTCCCGACGCTCGCGCTCGCGGTCCCGCCGGAGGAGGTGCCGCTGCGGACCGGCATGAACATCTACGGCGTCCACGAACTGCCCGTGACCTGGTGAAACCGCACGCGTCAACAGATCAGTTGACGCGTGCGCACGTCAACGTATACGTTGACAACCATGGCAGACTCCGTGCAGGAAATGGCCGCCCGATACTTCCGGCAACGCAGAAACCCCTTCCTCGACGAACTGGTGCGCACGGCGAGATCCGGACGCCAACCCGGCGAAGACCTCAGCGCCGAGGACGCGGCAGGCGCGTTGCACCTGGTCCCGGACGTCCGCGGCGACCTGGACCGGGCGGAGGTCACGCTGATCGAATCGGTCCTCGACCGCGGCTGGACCTGGGAACAGCTGGGGGCGGAGTACGGCAACCGGTCCAAGCAGGCGATGCAGCAGCACTACCGGCGGCGCGGCGGGAAACGTTCCTGGCCAGCAGGGGAACGCCCGCCGCGCGCCGGATCACCGCACCGCCTGGGCGACGAGGACCTCGACCCAGCCGACGTGGCGAAGGTGCGTGAAGCGATCAGCGCCCTGCTCGCCACCGCGCACGACGTCGCCGAAACCCACACCGTCGACGGGGTGTGGACCGCGGGCGAACCGATCCTGGAAGAGATCTCGACGGTCGGCCTGGATCCGTTGCCCCGCTTGGAAGTCGCGTGCGCCACCGCGGCCCGGGCCATCTCGGACATGGTCATCGCGGGCTGGGAACGCCGCGATCCGGGACGGGAGGAGCGGCGGCGGCAGTCGTGGACGGTGCGGCTCGAAGACGAGATGCGGGACATGGCGTCCTGGCTCGACCGGGAACCGCAAGGACGGCCCCTCCCCCGCGTCGACCGTCCGCTGACCGTCGGGACGACCACCGCCGTACGGGCGGACCACGTCGAGATCGCCGCCGAGGACGTCGAGCAGGTACAGGAGTCGATCAGCCTGACGCTCGACCGGCTCGAAGCCCACCGCGCCGTGTTCGACCAGGTCATCGACGAACTGCGACGCCGGCAGGCCGAATTGTCCTGAGCCGTCAGCGGACCCGGGACTGCAGCCACTTGTCCCACGGCCGTTCCTTGTCCTTGGCGAACGGCACGTCCGCACGCAGCCCGCGCGGGATGAGCACCAGCGCTTCGCCCGCGAAGCTGACCCCGATCGCGAGCTGATACGGCCTCGCCTGTTCGTGCATGCCGAATTTCACTGCCAGCACAGTGAATCCGAGCGACACGGCCACACCGAGCACGAACAGCGCGAGGCTCGACTTGCGGTAGCGCTGCCACAGCTCGCCCTTCTTGGCGTACAGCCGGATCGTCGCCCCGCGCGCCGCGCCGAAGGCGAGACCGACCACGCAGCTGCCGACAATCCACCACACGTCAGCGCTGGTCAGCCCCTTGAAACCGACCACCCCCACGACACCGATGGCGATCAGCACCACCGGCGGCGCGACGGTGTCCCGCCAGTTCAACGGCTCCCCGAGCATCCGGAACACCAGCATCACCACGACGCCGACGACCAAACTCACGAGCACCCACCCGCTCATCGCGGACCCCCTTCACCGAGCGCTGGGCCTCGTGAGTATTCGTGCCGGTCGGCGCAGGCACTCACGACCCCAGCGTTCACCCAATTTGGCACGGTCATGCTAAATCCATCGTGGCATCGTCGTGCTATAAACGCAACCATGCCGAAGATCGTGGTGCCGGAAGACCGGCGGATGGCCGTCAGCGAAGCCGTGGTGCGGGTAGTCCGCCGCTCCGGCGTCGAGGGCGCGACACTCGGCAACGTGGCCAAGGAGGCAGGCCTCGCGATCGGATCGATCCGGCACTACTTCGCCGACCACGAGGCGATGATGATCTTCACCATGGACCAGCTCGGCCGCCGGATCGGCGAGCGCGTGGCGGTCCGCGCGGACCGGCTCCTCGCAGCCGACACCGATCGCCGGACGCTCGTCGAAGACCTGCTCGCCGAGTTCCTCCCGCTCGACGACGACCGCCGGGACGAGGCCGTCGCGTGGCTGGCGTTCACCGTCGCCGCCCGCACCCGGCCGGCGTTCCGCGCGAGCGCCGCCGCCCAGCACCAGTACTTGCGCGACCTGATCACCCGGATCCTGCGCGAGGCCGTCGCGCTCGGCAGGCTTTCCGGGGAACTGGACCTGACCGTCGAGTCGGTCCGGCTTTCCGCGCTGCTCGACGGACTGACCATGCAAGCGGTGCTGCACCCGGAATCGACGCCCCCGGAATTGCTCCGCGACGCACTCCGGCGAAGCCTGCCGTAACCCCCGGTCCCTTGTGGACCAAAGTCCCTCCGGCGCGATTCATCGGTTGTGAACGCGCTGTGAATATTGCGAATTACCAGTCGCCGCGATGAGCGAAACCGCGGCGGTGCCAGTTGTTTTCCCGCAGAACCGGATGTGAACACTCACACGGCGTGCCGGAGCCGTTGCTCTGCGGGAGCGGGCGAGAACACAGTGATGCTCGGCCGGGTCACCCCGGCAAGCTCCCTTCCCCGTCTGGCACAAGGAGATTCGATGGATTACCGACCCACCCGGCGGACAGTCCGGATTACGGTGGCGACCGGGGCAGCCGCGCTTGCCGTGGCGCTGCTGCCGGGCACCGCGCTGGCCCAGTCGACCAACGACGCGAACCAGCCGAACGGCCTCATCAAGACCGCCACGCACACCAAGGTGGTCGAAGTCCAGCCGCTCGGCGGGCACCTGAACCGCGCCGCGCTGCCCGCTTCGAAGCAGCTCTCGTACAACCAGCAGGTGCAGGAAAACGACCAGTGGTGCTGGGCCGCGGACGGCTCCAGCATCGAGCAGTCCCAGGGCGGCTCCGCCTCGCAGGCCGATTTCTGCGCGGCGGGCAAGGGCACCCAGTCCGGGTACTGCCCGAACGAAGGCGGCCAGATCTCGGAGATCGTGCAGGGCTTCATCGGCACCGGGTTCAACGCGGAGAGCGCGAACGGGCCGATCAGCTACGACTCGGTCCAGAACCAGGTCAACTCCGGAATCCTGAACCTGACCGGCATCTACTGGACCTCCGGCGGCGGCCACGCCGAGGTGATCTACGGATACGACACCACGAACAACTCGATCATGGTCGGCGACCCGTGGCCGAGCTACGAGCGTTACCAGACCTGGGACTACACCCAGTACCAGAGCAACGCCCAGTTCAACTGGAACGACACCATCGTCAACATCAAGAAGGGCTGACGAGCCGCCATGGGTGAGATCTGCCGGAAGTTCGCCGCCGGCGCGGCGATCGCGGTCGCGGCGCTCCTGTCCGCCGGCCCCGCCGAGGCCGCCGGGGCCTCGTGGGTCGCGCCGCCGTCGGAGCAGGACGTCGCGGCCGCGGTCAAAGCCGCGGAAACGGCGCGCGCGATCAGTTTCGCCACGTCGAACTTCCGGCAGGTCGGCCACGGCGAGCCCGGCCGGATCACGGTCGGGCACCAGGGAATCCCGGTCTACACGCTCAATCCCGATTTCGTCGCGGCGAAGCCGGGAGCCGCGGCGGGCGTGCTGCGGTCGATCGCGGTGACGGCCACCTCGGCCACCGGTGCGAAAGCCACCCTCCGCGCCGCACCCGACCGCGCCGCGCCGAGCGGCTGGTCGGTCGGGAACGTGTTGTCCGGCAACGACGAGGAGCGGCTCAGCGCCCGGCTGCGCCCGGGTTCGGTGCTGCTGAACGAACCGCAGATCAACGGCTGGTACGACCTCGGCCGCGACGGCGTCGTGCTCCTGCAGGCCAGCCTTCCCCAGTCGCCGGTCGGCCAGTTCACGACGATCGCCGACTACGAGCAGCAGGTGCATTCCCGCTACGCCGACAAACTGCCCGGCTCGGATTACCAGCGGGGCGGCGGAATCGGGTTCAAGCAGACCCTCCAGCGCGACACCGGGCCGGCCGGTTCGCTGACCGTCGGACTGATCGTGTTCGGCTCCGCGGTGGCGGCGGCAGGCGCGTTCCTGTTGTGGCGCTGGACGAAACGCCGGATCAGTCCCAAATGAGATCGACTCCGGCGATGCCTACGCCGAGTTCCTCGAAGTAGGCGCTGACCGTGTTCCCTGGCCCGCAGAACAGCGGCTCGCGGACCAGCAGCTCCAGGTCCTCGCGAGGCCGGACGGTCCGCAGGCAGCGCGCGGGCAGCGCGGCCGGGTCGAAGCGCAGCCGCAGCAGGTACGCCGACATGCGAGAGCGCACGACCCGGTGGAAACTCCCCGGCCGGACCGAGGCGGAGGGACGCAGCGTGAAGCCGAACGTGTGCGTCTCCCCCTCGGCGAGGCCGCGGTCGAAGAGCACCTCGAACACCATCCCCGCCGAGCGCATGCTGCGCCGCACCCGCCCGACCCGGCAGCCGTCGACCGCGATGATCTCCGTCGCCGTCACGTCGCTGCCTTCCTCGTCCTGGTGCGTGACCAGGAAACTGTCCGGTCCGGATCTTCGGGCCCGCACCACCATCGTCGACGTGATCTCCTCGGTCCGGCCCTGCGCGCCGAGGGTCAGCACGTCGACGACCGTCGCGACGTCGAGGTCCGCGTTCTCCTCGACGCCGGGCGTTCCGCTCAGCTCGTCGCGCAGCGCGAACGTTTCGGCCCAGCTCTGCTGAAGTTCCGGCAGCGACGGCCTGCGATCGGCGTCCGCGGTCCGGTGCGGCCCGATCAGCACGACCAGGCTGTCCGGCGGCAGGTTCAGCACCGACTCCAGAGCGCGCACGACGTCGAGCGACCGGGGCGCGGACGGACTGCGCAATCCGCGCTGCCAGTAACTCAGCGTGGACTCCGCGACCGAAACCCCGTGCGCGGCGAGATGCGCGCGAAGCCGCGAAAGGGACAGCCCGCGCCGGTCGACGGCCTCGGACAACGCGCGGTGAAACGGGCCGGACCGGACTGTTCGCGACGACCACCGGACCGCCAAGCTCTGCTGCTGCATCTGGCTTCCCCTGCTCGTGCCGAATAACTGTTCAGCATGAGCAGTTCGTGACCGGGCAACAACCGTCCATGGTCGAGAATCGGACATTTCCCCCGGCTTGGGGAGCCTCAGCCGTCCTCGAGGGTCCGCCAGATGCCCGCCAGAAGGCGCAGCTGCTCGTCGTCCAGCCGGTCGAAGAACAGCGTCCGCAGGTCTTCGTGGTGCCGTCGGCGGGCTTTGCGGATCAGCGCGCGGCCCTGCGCGGTCAAAACGGCGTCGAAGCTGCGGGCGTCTACCGCCGATTGGCGGCGTTCGATCAGGCCGCGGCTGACGAGGCGGTCGGCCAGCCGGGTGAAGCCGCCGGTGGACATCAGCCGCCGCTGCGCGAGGTCGGTCATCCGCATGCCCGCGTCGCCGGCTTCGGCCAACAGGGCTAGCACGCTGTACTCCGCCATGCTCACGTTCAGCGGCGCCAGCCCGTCCGCCAGCGCTCGCCACAGCCGCTCGTGCGTGAAGAGGAACCCGCTCCACGCCTCCTGTTCCAGGTCTCGCAGCCCGTCGCTCGCCATGGCGACACGGTAGCCCGGCCCCGGCAAACGGGTGACCACGGCCGTCACCGGAAATAGTTGTCTGCGCAGACAGGTTAATTCCGGCAGGCTCGGCCGCGGGTGCTGCCGGGCACGCGAAAGGAGTCGACCATGGCTGAACCGCAGACCGCCGCCCAGACCGCTGAGGCGCGGCCGTTCGAAATCGGCATCCTGACCTTCGGAGAACTCACCAAGGACCCGGTTTCCGGGGCACTCCCCTCGCCGCGGCAGCGGGCGCGCGAGACGATCGAGCAGGCGCGGCTCGCTGACGAGGTGGGGCTGGACGTCTTCGGCGTCGGCGAACACCACCGCACCGACTTCGTCGGGTCCGCGCCGGCCATCCTGCTCGCCGCGGCGGCCGAGCGCACCGAGCGGATCCGGCTGACCAGCGCGGTGACCGTGCTGAGCTCCGAGGATCCGGTGCGAGTGTGGGAGCAGTTCGCGACGATCGACCTGTTGTCCGCGGGCCGCGCCGAGATCATCGCGGGCCGCGGCTCGTACACCGAGTCTTTCCCGCTCTTCGGCTACGACCTCGCCGATTACGCCGATCTCTTCCGCGAAAAGCTCGACCTGCTGCTGGCGATCCGCGAGCAGAATCCGTTGACCTGGAAGGGAAAGTTCCGCGCGCCGCTCGACGACGCCGACATCGCGCCGCGCGCCGACGGCCTGCCGATCTGGGTAGGCGTCGGCGGGTCCGCGGCCTCGGCGATCAGCACTGGACGACGCGGGCTGCCGATGGCGATGGCGTTGCTGCTGGGGCCGTTGACGCAGCACGAGCAGACCGCCGCGCTTTACCGGCAGGCCGCGCGGGAGGCCGGGCACGATCCGGCGGCGATCAGCATCAACGTGCACGGATATGTCGGGCGCACCAGCCAGGAAGCGCGCGAGACGATGTATCCGTACTTCGCGCAGGGCATGCTGGAGAACAATCATCAGCGCGGCGAAGGAATGCTGCTGTCCCGGTCCGCTTTCGACGCGCAGGCCTCGCCCGGGTCGGGGCTGCTGGTGGGAAGTCCGGCGGAGCTGATCGAGAAACTGCTTGCCTACCATGAGTTTTACGGCCTGAACCGGGTGCTGGTCCAGCTCGGCTTCGGCGGAATGCCGCAGAAGGCGCACCTCGAAGCGATCGAGCGGCTGGGCACCGAGGTCGCCCCGGTCGTACGGCGGGAGATCGCGTCGTGAGCGGGCTGCGAGTGGCGGTCGTGAACGGGAGCCCGAGCCGGCCGTCCAAGACGATGGGGTTGGTGGACGTCATCCTGGAAACCCTGGGCGGCTTGGTCCCGCTTGAGGCATCCCGGATCGACGTTTACCGGCTGGGGCTCGGCGGAACCAGTGAACGCTCGGACGCGCCGCCGAAGGTCGAGGCCGCGTTGCGGAGTGCGGAAGAAGCTGACCTGCTGATCGCGGCGACACCGGTGTTCCGCGGTTCGTATCCGGGCATGTTCAAGCAGTTCTTCGATCTGGTTGACCAATACGCGCTGGCTGACAAACCCGTCCTGCTGGCGGCGACCGGCGGCGGCGACCACCACGCCCTCGTCTTGGAACACGCGCTGCGGCCGTTGTTCGGGTTTTTCCAGGCCCTGACGCTGCCGGTCGCGATCTTCGCTTCCAGCGGCGATTTCGACGGGACCGTGCTGTTGAATCCGCGCGTGCACGGGAGGATTCAGCTCGCGCTCTCGACCGCGGTCCGGTACCTGCCAGTGCTGAAGTAAGCCACCGCGAATTCCGTCAACCGTTGCGCCGCGGCGGAAAGGTAGGCGTCCGCCCGCCGCACCACCGTCAAGGTCCGATCACAACCCGGAGCATCCAGCTCCAACCCGACGGCCGCCTCGTCCTTGGCGGCTCGTCGGGCCACCTCCGGCACCAAACCGATCCCCAGCCCGCTCGCGATCAGCTGGCCGGTCGCGCCGGGTTCGTCGCTCTCGCAGGAGTAATTCGGCTCCAACCCGGCCTCGGCGAAGAGGCGGTCGGCGAGGGTGCGCGGCCAGTAGCCGGGGCGGGTGGTCACCATGGGCTCGTTCGCGAGGTCCGCCATCCGCACCCGTTTGCGCCGCGCGAGGCGGTGCGTGTTGGGCACGGCGAGAATCACCTCCTCGCGCAGCAGTTCCCGCGCCTGCAGGCCGGGTTGCCGCAGCGGCTGCGAAGCGAAGCACAAATCGACCTCGCCCGCGCACAGTTGCTGCGCCATGGTTTCCGCCGAGGATTGGTACAGCCGCAGCTCGATGCCGGGGTACTCCGCGCGGAAGGCGCTCATCAGGCCGGTGAGCGTGAGCAGGGTTTCCGACGCGACGGCGACCCGGCCGTGCTCGAGGCCGGACAGGTCGACGAGCTCCTGTCGGGCGTCGTCGAGTTCGCGCAGGGCCCGGTCGACGCGGCGCAGGAACGTGGTGCCGAAGTGGTTGAGCCGCAGCCCCCGCCCGGCCCGTTCGAACAGCGGCACGCCGAGATCCGCCTCCAGCCGCGCGATCGCCCGGCTCAGCGACGGCTGCGCGATGTGCAGCTCGGCCGCCGCCTGGCTGAGGTGGCCGCGATAGGCGACCGCCTGGAAGTAGCGCAGTTGCAGCAGGTCCATCCCATAGCTCCGAGGTCATGAGTATATGCCGTTTTTGGTCTTGGACGGCATGAGAAGTTCAGCTTAGCGTCTGTTCGGGGGAAGAGTTACGCGCACAAGGGGGAACAGTGGCCGAAGCGGCCCTTACACGCGGGCGGACGTTGCTGGTGGTGATGCGGGCTTTCGTGACGGTCCACGCCGTCGCGATCCTCGGTCAGCCGGTGTTCGCCGGACGGTACCTGATCGGCGATTACGGCATGCTGGCGATGCACGAACTCGGCGCGAACATCGTGTCGACGGTCGCGCTGGCACAGCTCGTGCCTGCCGCGTTGTACTGGTGGCGAGGCGGCGTCCAGTGGCCGTTCTGGGCGAGCCTGCTGCTGGCCGGCGGCGAGACCGCGCAGTACTTCGCGGGCCTGGCTGGCGCTCTTGACCTGCACATTCCGCTCGGCGTCGCGCTGGTCGCGATCGCGCTCGGGACGCTGTTCGGCATCTGGCGGACCGGGACGCGGCGATGAGCGGGATGTCGCGCCGCCGGTTTCTCGGGCTGGCCGGCGGGGCCGGAGTGGTGCTCACCGCCGGGTTCGTCACCCCGCGGCTGTTCCGGGACGCTGCCGCCACCGGCGAGCTGCTGACCAGCGAAGTTCCGCTGCCGCAACCGTTTCAGGTGCCCTTGCCGGTGCCGCCGGTGCTGAATCCGGTCTCCCGCGACGGTGGTGTCGACCGGTACGAGATCGTCCAGCGGGCGAGCACCGCGGAGATCCTGCCCGGCCTGCGCACGCCGATTTGGGGCTATCAAGGCACTTTCCCCGGCCCGACGATCGAATCCCGCAGCGGCCGGACCACGATCGTGCGGCACCGCAACGAACTTCCGGTGCCGACGGTCGTGCACCTGCACGGCGGACGCACGCCGCCGGAGTCCGACGGATACGCCACCGACCTCGTCCTGCCCGCCGACGGCCGGTATCTGGCCGGCGCCGGGCACGGTCATTCCGGGATGGCCGATCCGGACGCCGTCGTCACCACCGGCACCCGCGAGTACACGTATCCGTTGCGGCAGAAGGCCGCGATGCTCTGGTATCACGACCACCGGATGGATTTCACCGGCCCGGCGGTGTATCGCGGGCTCGCCGGACTGCACGTCGTCCGCGACGCCGAGGAAGACGCCCTGCCGCTGCCGCGCGGCGAGCGGGAGATCCCGCTGATGATCACCGACCGCGCGTTCGCCGAAGACGGATCGATGCGTTACCCGTCGCTCGACCCTTCATTGCGGACCGTTCCCGGTGTCGAAGATGCTTACGCCGCAGGGGTTCTCGGTGACGTGCTGCTGGTGAACGGCGCACCGTGGCCAGTCGCGGAAGTGTCGGCGACCCGATATCGGCTGCGTTTCCTCAACGGTTCCAACGCCCGCCGCTACGACCTCGCACTCGACCCGCCGCCCCCGAGCGGACCCGCGTTCACGCAAATCGGCTCGGATCAAGGCTTGCTCGCTGCCCCGCGCGGGCACGAACATCTGCCGATCGCGCCCGCCGAACGGTATGACCTGGTGGTCGATTTCGGCACCTATCCGGTCGGTACCGAGGTGACGCTGGTCAACCGGCTCGGCACCGGGACCACCGCGCAAGTCATGCGCTTCCGCGTCGTCCGCCGAGCCAAGGACGACAGCCGAATCCCGGCGCGACTGTCCGAAGTGGAGCGACTTGACCGTGCACAAGCGACCGTGACGCGCGAGTTCGCGTTCCGAAGTGGACAGGTCAACGGCAGGCACGGCTGGACCATCGGCGGCGAGGCCTTCACGCCGACGCGCATCGCGGCCCAGCCGAAACTCGGCGACGTCGAGATCTGGCGGTTCGTCGCGGATCTGCACCATCCGATCCACCTGCACCTGGTGCACTTCGAAGTACTTTCCCGCGGCGGCAAGGATCCCGCCCCGCACGACGCGGGCCGAAAGGACACTGTGGACCTTCAGCCCGGCGAGGCGGTCGAGGTGATCGCCCGGTTCGACGGGTATCGCGGGCGGTACATGTTCCATTGCCACAATGCCGAGCACGAGGACATGGGGATGATGGCCACGTTCAAGACCGTCTAGGAGGTGGCGCGGTCACCACGAACCTCGCCAGCTGGGTGTTCCCGTCACCGTGACCTCGTGCGGCAGCGTTCCTACGCTGACCGCGACGGTTTCCTCTTCGATTCTGGAGGTGCGGCAATGAACTCCACAGCCCGGCTGGCCGGCGCTGCGCTCGGCCTGTCCGCGGTGCTGGCCCTGACCGGCCAGACCGCCGCGACAGCCTCGCCAAAACCGGCGGCGAATTCGGTGACGTGCAATTCCGGTCCGCTGCAGGTGAAGTTCTCCGAATTCCCCGGTTCCCCGCCGAACGTGTTCTGGTCGCTCGGCGTCTTTTGTTCCGCTCCGGCACAAATCTCCCTGTCGTCCCGGTTGGTCACCGGATTCAGCACGCTGGCCTTCGGCACCAATCCCAGCGCGTTCACCCAGCTGCTGTTCACCACCTCGCCCGGCAACAAGTCCGTGTCGGTCCCCAAGGGCATCCCGGTGGAAGTGCTGGCGTCAGCCACGATCGCCAACCGCACCGGCGGCGTCGTGACCATCGCCAGCGCCGCGGGCGGAAACTGCACCCGGAACAATTCGGTGCAGGTGACGTGCAATTACGCCAGCGGTTTCTTCCGTCCCTGACCGGGCTGGGCGTCCGAGTGCCGGCGGCCGCGGCACTCGGCGTCACGGGCGCGCGGACAGCGCGGCGAGAGCCAGATGCAGCACCTGCAGATCGTGGTAGCCGCTCACCGACAGCCCGGTGCGCTGCTCGACCTGCCGAAGCCTGCGGTCGAGAGTATTGGGATGAATGTGCAGCGCGGCAGCCACTCGCCGCCGGTCGGCGTCGCCGAGCACCCAGCCGCGCAAGGTGTCCACGAGCGCCGGCGAATCGGCCAGCGGCGCGACCACGGCGGACAACCGCGTCGCGAGATCCGGATCGCCCGACACCAGCCGATCCGCCAGCACCTGCGACAAGTCGTAAATACCGGCCGGATAGCCGCGACTGCGCACCAGCCGCCAAACTGTCACCGCTTCCCGGAAGGCACCGAGAAGTCCCTGCGTGCTTCCCTTGGCCAACACCACCTGGACGCCAGGCCCGAGCGCGCCGAGAGCCGGGACCGACGCGTGTTCCGGCACCCGGATTCCCGGCCCGTCGAATACCGGCAAGGGATGCAGCAAGATGACGAAATTCCTGCGCGCCAACACTAAGGAGCCGCTTTCGAGCAGCGACCGCTCAAGCCGGGCCAGCTTGCCCGCGAGGTCGCCGCTCGAATCCGCGGGCGACACCAAAGCAATCAGATGCGCCGGAGCCCGCGAGCCCACCTCGGCGGCCGAACCGCTCAGCAAGCCGCGGATCACCTGTTCCCGGTACCGCCCGGTTTCCGCTCGTTGCCGATGCCAGCCGAAGAACGCGCCCAGTTCGGCGTCCTCGGCCAGCGGACCCAGCTGAGCCGACCACCTCACCAACGGCATCAGCGTGGCCCGGTCGGTCACCGACGCTTCGGCGAGCGCGATCCGCATCGCGGCGGTGTAACTGGTGGTGACGCCGAGCCGCAGCGACTCCGCGGAAAACCCTCCGTCGGCCACGACCTGGCCGAACTTTTCGTACGGGGACAGGGTTTCCGGGTCGACAATCTGGTCCGACCGCGCGCAGTCGAAAGCGAGGTCCGCGCCGAACCGGATGAGTTCGATCGAGCGCGGGATCAGCGCGAGCGCCCCTGGCCCGTGCACGGCCATCGTGGTATTCAGCTCGTTCCGCACCCCGGTCAGCACGCGGGGCAGCAGCCGTTCCAGAACAGCCCGGGTTTCTCCGCTTCGCATGGCGACGGTTTCCTGACGGCGAGGTGCGCCCAGCATAGCGGCGGAACTGCTTGGTCCACACCTGTCGAGCGGCCAGATCAGGAACGCCGTCACGGCCATCAGGGACCGCGAATCCGTCCGCTCCGCCGCCAGACCCTCCTCCGCCACCGAGGCCGGTCAAGCTAAGCCGGTCTGGGCGCGACCGGTCCCGAATCCAGCCGATACCCGGCCCCCGCGACCGTCTCGATCACCGGCGGCAACCCCAGTTTCCGCCGCAACGTCATGACGGTGACCCGCACCGTATTCGTGAACGGATCGGCGTGCTCGTCCCACGCCTTCTCGAGCAACTGCTCCGCACTCACCACCGTCCCGTCCGCGCGCATCAGGACCTCCAGCACCGCGAACTCCTTGGGCGACAACGGCAGAAACCGGCCGTCACGCGAAGCCTGATGGCGCGGCAGATCCAGCACCAGCCCAGCCGCCTCCAGCACCGGCGGCAACGCCGGACGCGCCCGGCGGGCCAGCGCGTGCACCCGGGCGACCAGCTCCGCGAACACGAACGGCTTGGTCAGGTAATCGTCCGCGCCCAGGTTCAGGCCTTCGATGCGATCGGTGACGTCGGCGGCCGAGGTGAGCATGAGGATACGGGTCTCTCCGCCCGCGTCCACGATCGCCGCGCACACCTCGTCGCCGTGGACGGTCGGCAGGTCCCGGTCCAGAACAACGACGTCGTAGGCATGCACGGCGACGCGTTCGAGCGCTTCGCCGCCGTCGTAGCAGACGTCCACCGCGATGGAATGGCGGCGCAGCCCCTCGGCGATCGAATCAGCCAGGAGCGGCTCGTCCTCGACAATCAGTACCCGCATTCGATCATCATGCCTTGAACGGCGATAAAGGCCAGATAAGGATCAGGCGGGCAACCGGACGTCGACAGTGAGCCCGCCATTCGGATTCGCCCGCGCCGACACCTCCCCATCATGCGCACGAGCGACAGAACGCACGATCGACAACCCCAGCCCCGAGTGATCCGCCGCACCCGTGCGATCCGGCTTCCCCCGCCGAAACGGCTCGAACAAACCCGGCACCGCCATCTCGTCCACAATGGACCCGGAATTGCGCACACTCAACGCAGGCGTCGCACCGATCGTGATCGACACCCATCCATCCGGAACGTTGTAGCTGATCGCATTGCTCACCAGGTTCAGCACCAGCCGTTCAAGCAGCACCGCATCACCGATCACCGTCCGCGCGCGCAGCCGGGTTTCCACCGTCACGCCAGCGTCTTTCGCCTGCGCGGCGGTAAGTTTGACGACTGAGCGGACCACTTTGTCCAGTCGCACCGGTGCCCGCGCGCTGAGTCCGCGATCGCTGCGCGCGAGCACGAGCAGCCCTTCGATCAGCCGCTCGCTGCGTTCGTTGGTCTGCAACAAATGCGCGCCCAGTTTGGTCAGCTCCGGCCCGGCATCGGGGTTCTCCAACGCGACCTCGATCAGCGTGCGTTGCACCGCGAGCGGCGTGCGCAACTCGTGCGAAGCGTTGGCCACAAACCGTTTCTGGCTGTCGAACGAACCGGCGAGACGGTCCAGCATGCTGTCGAAAGTGTCGGCGAGTTCCTTGAGCTCGTCGCGCGGGCCGTCGAGGTTGATCCGCTCATCGAGCTTCCCGGCTTCGAGCCGTCGCGCGGTCGAGGTGATGGTGTGCAGCGGCCGCAGCGCGCGGCCGGCCATGAACCAGCCGAACAGCAATGCCAGCGCCGCCGTCACCACCAGTGCGATCGCCGAAGCGAGGACCAAAGTGGACATTGTCGAGCTGCGGTAATCGGTGAGCACCGCTGTGGCCACCCGTTCCGCCGAAGCCGAAGCGGCATCCGCCGGGATCGCGCTGAAAGTCGCGTCCGCGGGAAGCGCTTCGGCGGACATCACCTGGCCGAGTCTCAACGACACCCCGTCGCCGAGGTACTGCGCGGGCACGGGCAGCTCGTTGCTGACGACAACGTAGGTCACCACCACCAGCACGATTCCGGCCAGCAGGAAGAACCCGCCGTACAGCGCGGTGAGCCGGGTCCGCACGGACAGCCGCAGCGGGCCCCGGCGCGCGTCGGCGTTCTTCTCGGCCAAAGGTCCTCCCCGGTCGTCGCTGCCGAGAAGTCTGCCGGATCCGGGCATAAGGAGAGGATAAACAAGATCGCTTAACGGGCCTGTATCGCCGCGTCGGTACTACTTGGCCACCGGCGGGAACCACCCGCTCGAGCGAAGGAGAATCCGATGCGGAAAGCACGTCTGGCGGCCGTCGGGGCCGGAGTGGCGCTGGCGCTGCTCACCGGGTGCTCGTCCGGGGACACCGCGCCGCAGGTGCCGTCGATCTCCAGCCCGAAGGCGAGTTCGGACCCGGGGGCCGCGGCCGGGAAAGCCGATCCGGCGGCGGACCGCGACGCGATGCGCAACTACGCGAAATGCATGCGCGAACACGGCGTCGACACGCCGGATCCGGGCGAGAACGAAGCCCCGACCATCAACTTTTCCAACGATCCCAAAACCACGGCGGCACTCGACGCCTGCAAGAAGCTGCTGCCGGGCGGCGGAGTGCCGAAGAAGCTGACGCCGGAGGAGATGGACAAGGCGCGCAAGGACGCCAAATGCATGCGCGAGCACGGCGTCGACATGCCGGACCCCGACGCCGAGGGCGGCGCGCGGGCGCTGCCGATGAAGGACGACGGGACCAAATTCGAGGAAGCGCTCAAGGCGTGCGGAATGGGAATGGCCGGAAAGTGAGCGGAAAACGAGCACGCTGGATCATCGCCGCGGGAGCGACCGTCGTCGTGGTCGGCACTACCTCGGCCGTCGTACTGACACATGTCGCCCCCGGCGGCGAACCGGCCGCGGCGGCGAAGCCGGTGGCGACCGCCGAAGTGACCAAATCGGACTTGAAGGAAGAGGAGAACGCGACCGGGAAACTCGGCTACGGCAAGGAATCTACGCTGAGCGGCCGGAAGAACGGCACGCTGACGTGGCTGCCCGCGCGCGGCGACGTGCTCGGCCGCGGCAAGACGGCGTACACAGTGGACGCGAAACCGGTTCCGCTGTTTTACGGAAGCCTGCCGTTCTATCGCGCGCTGAACGACGGCGTGGACAAGGGCCCGGACGTCAAGGAGCTTGAGGAGAACCTGAAAGCGTTGGGGTACGGCGGCTTCGGCACGCCGGACGAGAAGTTCACCTCAGCGACCGCGGCCGCGCTCAAGCGGTGGCAGAAATCGCTCGGCCTCGAACAGACCGGGTCCTTCGATCCGGCCGACGTCCTGCTCGCTCCCGGCGAGATCCGGGTGTCGGCGGTGAGCGGCCAGCTCGGCGGTCCGGGAGCGGGCGAGGTCTTCAAGTACACCGGCACCGCGCGCGTCGTGGAGGCTGAACTGGACGCGACCAAGCAGAGCGTCGCGGTCAAGGACGCGAAGGTGTCCGTCTCGCTCAACGGCCGTACGCTGACCGGCACCGTCACCGACGTCGGCAACACCGCCACGGAGGACAAGGAAAACGGCAAGGCCAAGGTCACCGTCCAGATCCGGATGGACGACCCGGCGGCCACTGGCGATGTCCTCGACGTTCCGGTCTCCGTGCGGTTCACCAAGCAGGTCCACCAGGACGTGCTGGTGGTCCCGGTCGGCGCACTGGTCGCGCTCGCCGAAGGCGGGTACGCGGTCGAGGTCGACGAGCAAGGCAAGCGGCGGCTGGTCGGTGTCGAGACCGGGTTGTTCTCTGGCGGCCAGGTCGAGGTCAAGGCGGCCGGCCTGCACGCGGGCCAAAAGGTGGTGACCACGTCATGATCCCTGTACTGGCCGCGTATCAAGTTTCGCGCACCTACGGCGGGAACGTGCCCGCGTTGCGGAAGGTCTCACTGTCCTTTTCGGACGGCGAGATGGTCGCGATCGTCGGTCCTTCGGGCTCGGGCAAATCCACGCTGCTGCAGCTGATGGGCACGCTCGACCGGCCGACCGAGGGCCGGATCGAGATTCGCGGACACGACGTCGCGCAGCTGTCCGACCGCAAACTCGCCGCGCTGCGCTCGCGGTGGATCGGGTTCGTCTTCCAGCAGTTCTTCCTCGACGACGGCGAAACCGCGGTGGGCAACGTGTGCGGCGGCCTGTTGTACAGCGGAGTCCCGAAACGGAAACGGCGCGCGCGATCGGTGGAGGCGCTCGACCGGGTCGGGCTCGGGCATCGGGCCAGTCACCTGCCGGGCGAACTCTCCGGCGGCGAACGCCAGCGGGTCGCGATCGCGCGGGCGGTCGTGAACACGCCGCCGATCCTGCTCGCCGACGAACCCACCGGGAACCTCGACACCGGAAACGGCGCTGCAGTGCTGTCGCTGCTCGCGGAACTCAACGCCGCCGGCACCACGGTCGTGCTCATCACCCACGACCGGGAGATCGCGGCCGGAATGCCCCGCCGGATCGAGATTCTCGACGGAGAACTGCGCCTCGACACCGGCGCGGCCGATCTCGAGGGAGCAGCGCGGTGATCGCGCCGCCCAGCCCGAACCGGCTCGGCCCCGCCGACCTGATTTCCCTTGGCGCACATGGGATGCGCACCCGCCCGCTGCGCGCGATGCTGTCCGCGCTCGGCATCGCCATCGGCGTCGCGGCGATGGTCGCGGTACTCGCCATTCCGGCCTCCGCGGACCAGGCGCTGCAAGACAAACTCGCCGCGATGGGCACCAACCTGCTGCGCGCCGAAGCTGGTCAGACCCTCATGGGCGGTTCGGCGAAGCTGCCGGACTCGGCGGTCCCGATGGTGCGGCGGATCGCGCCGGTCGAGGGTGCGGTGGAGGTCGGCAAGGTCAACGCCAAGGTGTACCGCAACGACCGGGTCGGCAAGGACGATTCGGCGGGCGTCTCGGTGTTCGCCGCGCGGCCGGATCTGCTGCCGCTGCTCGGTGGCAAGGTCCGGGCGGGAACGTTCCTCAGCCCGGCGAACCAGCGGTTCCCGGCGGTCGTGCTCGGCTCGGAAGCGGCGTCGCGGCTGGGGATCGACCGCCTCGACCCGGCCCGGCCGCCGCAGATCCTGATCGGCTCGGCGTGGTTCAGCGTCGTCGGGATTCTCGCCCCGATGCCGCTCGCGCCGGAGGTCGAACGCTCGGTGCTGATCGGCTGGGACGTCGCCAAGCAGGTCTTCGGCTTCGACGGCCACCCGAGCACGGTGTACCTGCGTGCGCGGGAGTCGCAGGTCAACGCGGTGCGCTCGGTGCTCGCCGCGACGATCAACCCGGCCGCGCCCAACGAGGTCGCGATCGACCGGCCGTCCGACGCGCTCGCCGCGCAGCAGCTGACGAAGAACACCTACGGCGCGCTGTTCCTCGGCCTCGGCGGGGTGGCGTTGCTGGTCGGCGGCGTCGGCGTGGCGAACACGATGGTGATCTCGGTGCTGGAACGCCGGCGCGAGATCGGGCTGCGCCGCGCGCTCGGCGCGACCCGGGGCCAGATCCGCGGGCAGTTCCTCGCCGAATCGGTGCTGCTGTCCGGATTGGGCGGGCTGGTCGGGGTGGTGCTCGGGGTCGGCGCGACGGCGGGCTACGCGCTCAGCCAGGGCTGGCCCGCGGTGCTGCCGCCGGTCGCGCTCGCCGGCGGGGTGGCGGTCTCGGCCGCGGTCGGCGCGATCGCCGGGGCGTATCCGGCGATGCGGGCCGCGCGGCTTCCGCCGGCCCAGGCGCTCGCCTGAGTCCTCGGGCGGCCCGCACGGCCGCGTGAACGCCACCCGGTCGTGCGGGCAATTACCAACACTGGACTCCCGTCTAGTGCTATGGTTCAACTACGGTTACAAGTACTAACGTTCGATTGAGTTCTTAACTAACGCTGGCTGCCGAGGTACCGCAGGCACTACCGCGGCCCGGCAGCGCGGGGGATCGATGTCGCGCGCCGAATCGCGGATCCTCGGCGGAGGCGGAGGACGCGGCGCTGCCGCCGGGAACGACTGGTCTGTGAGCTGACATGAGCGCATTGCCCGAACGAGTGGCGATCATCGCCAACGACCCGATCAGCGGCGAGGGCGCCGCCGCCTACCTGCGCGCCGCGCCGCGCTACGCCGTGATGGCGCCCGCCGAGGTCCCGCGCGCGGACGTGCTGCTGGTGATCGTGCCGGAGGTCCGCGAGAAAACCCTGCTCGACCTGACGCGGATCCGCCGGACGACGCTCGCGCCGGACGTGCGCGCGGTGCTGGTCGCGGACCGGATCGAGAAGGCCGAACTGAGCAGGCTCGGCGGCTTCGGCCTGTCCGCCGTGCTGTACCGCGGTTCCGCGACGCGCGAGAAGATCCTCGACGCGCTGGCCGCCCGGGTGCCGGCGGCCGAACCGGAGGAGGTCCGCGCGACCAGGCTGACCAACGAGTTCCGCGCCAGCGAGGGCGAGGCCCGCTATCCGCGGGGTTTCCTCGACCGGCACCGGCTGCAGAGCCGCGAGGTGGAAATCCTCGGCCTGCTCGCGGACGGCTTCGGCACGGTCGAAATCGCCGACCGGATGGCGTATTCGGAGCGGACGATCAAGAACATCATCAGCACCCTGCTGGTGCGGTTCGATCTGCGAAATCGCTCGCACGCGGTCGCGTACGCGCTGCGCACCGGCATCATCTGAACGGCTCAGATCGCGCCGTTCCGGAGGGCGTAGGCGACGGCGTGCGTCCGGTTGCGCAGATCCAGCCGCTGCGACAAATCGTGGATCACCTTCTTCACCGCGCGTTCGGAGAAGTTGATTTTCTCCGCGGTTTCGGCGGTGTCGAGGCCGTCGGCCAGCAGGCGGAGCACGTCGATTTCCCGTTGGGTCAGGCCGGAACTGTGCGTCGGGCGGGGATCCATCGGGCGGCGGAAATGGCTGAGCAGCGTCCCGAGCGCCGCCGGGGGCAGGATTCCGCCGCCCCGGGAAGCGGTGAGCACCGCGGCGGCCAGCTGCTCGCTCGACGTGCGTTCGCGGTTCAGCAGGGCGACCACGTTGCACTCCACCGCTGTCAGCACCGCCGCGCCCGAGGTCTCCTCGTCGACGAGCAGAACGACCGGAGCGTCCACAGTGGCCTTCAGCCCGCGCAACACCGAGGTCGCCTCCACCGAGAGCAGCTCGGCCGCGACGATGATCACGTCCACCTCGTCGGCGACGACGGAAAACTCGGGTCTCGCCTGCAGCCAGCTCCGGATCCCCGTGTCAGTAAGCGGATCCGAAGCGTGAATCAGCACCCGGACCGCTTCCTCGTGCACCGCCGCCCCGTTCATCCCATTCCCCCTGCCGCCGGTCCTCCCGGATTGCCGAATTTAGGGCCCCGGCGCGGCGACCGGCGATCCCGCGCGGGGTAAAGATCAGGTACAGCCAGCTGTACCGACCATGGTCCCGCGATACTGGGGAGGACGAAAGGACGCCGATGGCACGGACGGGACGCCGCCCCGGGCAGACCGAAACGCGGGAGGCCATTCTGGCCGCCGCGCGGGACCTGTTCGGCCGGAACGGGTACGAGGGCGCGACGATCCGCGCGATCGCCGCCGAGGCGGGCGTGAATCCCGCGCTCGTGCACCATTTCTTCGGCAGCAAGGACCAGGTTTTCGCGACCGCCCTGCACCTTCCGGCCGACCCCGGCGTCGTAGTCGCGGCAATCCTCGACGGCCCGCGCGCGGAGGTCGGCGAACGGCTCGTGCGGCTGTTCCTGACCCTCTGGGAAACCCCGGCCTCGCGCGACGCGTTCTTCGGCGTGCTGCGCTCGGTCTCCACCACCGAACAGGCCGCGGACATGCTGCGCGGCTTCATCCAGGGCGCGCTGCTGGACAAAATCGCCGACGCCCTCGACATCCCGCCCCTGCGGGTCACCGGCATCGCCGCCCAGCTCGTCGGGCTCGCGATGGTCCGCTATGTCATCCAGGTCGAACCCCTCGCCGGGGCCAGCCATGACGAGGTTCTCGCGCTGATCGCGCCCGCCGTGCAGCAATACGTCGACCGCCCCTGAACCCGCCGCAGTCCGTGAAGGGAACCCTGACGGACTCTGAGTCCCTCAGGGTTCCCCTCACGGACGTCTGCCGCCCCGCCCGTGCTTGACAGGGAAATTCCGCGCGCGCAGAATTAACCGCATGATTAATTCCGCGGTGGTCATCGACGGCCTGCGGGTCGTCCGGGGTGGCCGGGATGTGCTGCGCGACGTGAGCTTCCGCGTCGAGGCCGGTTCGGTCACCGGGCTGCTCGGGCCGAGCGGCTGCGGGAAAACCACGTTGATGCGCGCGGTCGTCGGCGTGCAGCTGACCCACGGCGGCACGGTGACCGTGCTCGGCGAACCCGCCGGAAGCCGTCGGCTGCGAAGCCGGATCGGGTACGCCACGCAGGCGCCGGCCGTCTACGCCGATCTCACGGTCACCGAGGCCCTGCGCTATTTCGCCTCCGTGCTGGGCGCGCCCTCGCGATCGGTGGCCGACGCGATCGAACAGGTCGGCCTCGGTTCGCACGCCGACGCGCTGGTCGGCCGCCTTTCCGGCGGGCAGCGCAGCCGGGCCAGCCTCGCCGTCGCGTTGCTCGGCAAACCCGAGCTGCTCGTGCTCGACGAGCCGACCGTCGGGCTGGATCCGTTGCTGCGCGAGCATTTGTGGAACCTTTTCCACCGGCTCGCCGCGGAAGGCACCACGCTTCTCGTGTCCAGCCACGTCATGGACGAAGCAGCCCGCTGCACCCGGTTGCTGCTGATGCGCGACGGCGCGCTGCTCGCCGACGATTCGCCGGACGCCCTGCGCGCCGCCACCGGCGAACAAGACCTCGAACGCGCGTTCCTGCACCTGGTGAAGGCTCAGCGATGACTGTCTCGATCACTCTCGCCACCACCCGCCGGATTCTCGCCCAGCTGCGGCACGATCCGCGCACCGTCGTGATGCTCGTTCTCGTGCCGACGCTGCTGATGTTGTTGCTGCGCTTCGTGTTCAACTCGGCCGAGGTGTTCAGCCGGATCGCGCCCGCGCTGCTCGGCGTGTTCCCGTTCGTGATCATGTTCCTGATCGCCTCGATCACCACCCTGCGCGAACGCACCGCGGGCACCCTGGAACGGCTGATGACGATGCCGCTGGGCAAATTCGACCTGCTCGCCGGGTACGCGCTGGCGTTCGGGCTGGTCGCGGTGCTGCAGGTGGCGGTCGCGACGGCGGTCAGCCTGTGGTGGCTCGGACTGACAGTCGCCGGTTCGGTGTGGTCGCTGCTGCTGATCACCGCGCTCGACGCGTTGCTGGGCATGGCGCTGGGCTTGTTCGTGAGCGCGTTCGCGACGAGCGAGTTCCAGGCCGTGCAGTTCATGCCGCTGTTCGTGCTGCCGCAAGCGTTGCTGTGCGGGCTTTTCCAGCCGCGCGACGAGATGGGCTGGGTGCTGCACTGGCTGTCGGACGTGATGCCGCTGTCCTACGCCGTCGAAGCGCTGACCCAGGTGACACACAGCGCGGACTGGACGATGACGTTGTCCCGCAACATTCTTATCGTGCTGGGATGCGCGGTACTGGCACTGGGTCTTGGCGCGGCGACGCTCCGCCGTCGTACGCCTTAGAGCCGCCGAGCCGCGGCCTCGTAAGCCGCACGGTTGCGGTTAAGCCATTTCGCGAAGTACCGATCGGACTGCGAGTAGACGTATCCAGGCGGGACGAACAACACGGCGAAGACCGTGAAGGTGCCGAACCCGACGACCGCCAGCTTCAGCACGGCACCAGGCGGGTTACTGGACATAAAGGACAGTCCACATACGACAGCGGCAAGGAGCCCCATCCCCGCTGCGGCAAAGAAAGCCCCGCGCAGGTTCCCGGGAGTACGGCCGGCGGGCGGATGCGAATCCGGGTTCATCGCGCGTTCGGTCGCGGGCCTGCCGCGCCAGATCAAGACTCCGCCGAGCCACAGCACCGCGAAGAAGACGCCGCCGCCAGCCAAGCTGAAACCTCCCGCCGCGGAGTGGGCCAGCATCCCGACCAGGAGCCCGCTGACGCCGAAAAGCCCGGCGAGGCTGGCCGTCATCACCCGGTAGACCCGCCGCGTGGTGACGATCGCCTGCAGCCGGACGGTGTAGTCGCGCAACCGTTGTTCGGGAGTGTCCGCGACCGCCCGGACCTGGTACCCGCTCACGGCTTCCGGACGAACCCGGCCGCGCGGAGCCGCTCGGTCTCGCGGACGTCGATGCTCGTGCGGACGCCGTTCGTCACGGTGACGTCGCCGTTGAGCACCCCGAGCGCGATGATCACGAAGCCGAGCGTGCGGATCAGCATCGCCCAGCCCGCCTTCCAGAGCCCGATCCGGCCGCCGTCACGAAGCCGGACGAGGCGGATCCCGTTGAACAGCGCGCCGAGGCCGCGGCCGTTGCCGTAGAACCAGCCGTACAGCAGCGGCAGCACGAAGAGCCCCGCGATCCCGATCACGCTCGCGCCGACCGCGGCGTCGACGCTGTACGACTTGAAGTAGTACGCCACCGCCGCGGCCACCGAGAGACCGGTGACCAGGACGAAGTCGACCAGCCAGGCCCAGATCGTGGAAGCGGTGCGCGCCTCGACATACAGGTCGCCGTTCTCGAACGCACGGATCCGCGCCGCCGCGGCCTTGCCGAGCACGGGCTCCGCCTGCGTGCGGAGGTGGGCCATGACGTCTTGCTCAGTCTTCACGCCAACCTCGACGCCGATCGAGGGCCGGAGGTTCCCTGGACCGGCGCACATCACCCGGGCTTCACGCGTCAGCGATCAGTCCCACGTGGCGGGCTCACGCGAAGCTGTAATCCTCCAACGGGAACCGCGCCGCCTCCCGGTGCGCGCTGATCGTCGACGTCGGCCGCAGCAAGGTCGCCTCGCCGTGCTGGTTGAAGTAGTAGCTGTTGGCGGTCGCGCACTGACCGAGCGCGAACACCGAATGCCCGACCTTGTGTTTCATCCGGTCGAGGAACTCGTCGTTCGCCCGCTGGGTCACCTCGAACACGTCCGAGCCGCGAGCGCGCATCCCCTTGAACAGCCGGTCGATGTGCTTCATCTGGCATTCGATGGTCGTGAAGTACGACAGGCCGCTGTAGGAATACGGGCTGTTGAGCGAAATCAGGTTCGGGAACCCGGGCACGGTGACGCCCTCGTACGCCTGGAACCGGTTGTCCCGCCACCATTTCCCGAGGTTCTTGCCGTCCTTCCCGATGATCTCGATCGCCGGGAAGTTCACGTCCCACAGGTTGAAGCCGGTGGCCAGCACGAGCGTGTCGATCTCGGTGCGCTTGCCGTCCGCCGTGACGATCCCGGTCTCGTCGATCCGCTCGATGCTGGTGGTCTCCAGGTGCACGTGCGGGCGGGTGAAGGCCGGGAAGTAGTCGTTGGAGAACGTCGGCCGCTTGCAGCCGAAGGAGTAGTCCGGGGTGAGTTTGCGACGCAACTGCGGATCGCGGACCTGGCGGTACAGGTGCGCGCGGCACCAGCGTTCGGCGATCCGGTTGGCGCCGCGGAACTGCCGGTACTGCACGACGCCGGAGATCATCATCAGCTCCAGCACCGAACTGCCCGCCAGCCGCACCGCGCGCTGCACCAGCGGCAGCTTCGCGAACGCCTGCTGCAGCGCCTTCGGCACGGCGTAATCCGGCTTCGGGCTGACCCAGATGGGCGTGCGCTGGTAGACGGTCAGGTCCGCGGCGACCTTGGCGATCTCCGGGATGAGCTGGACGGCCGTCGCGCCGGTGCCGATCACCGCGGCGCGTTTGCCGGCGAGGTCGTAGCTGTCGTCCCACGCGGTGGTGTGGATGACCTTGCCCGCGATCTTCTCGATGCCCTCGATGTCCGGCATCTTCGGCTGCGACAGGAACCCGGTGGCGGTGAGCAGGTACTTCGCGGTGACCGTCTCGCCGCCTTCGATGCTGACCCGCCAGCTGGAGCCGTCCCAGGTCGCGCCGGTGACCACCGTGCCGAACCGCATCGAACCGCGCAGTCCGTACTTGTCCGCGACGTGCTCGGCGTATTTCTTCAGCTCCGCGCCCGGCGCGAACAGCCGTGACCAGTACGGATTGGGCTCGAACGAGTACGAGTAGGTGGACGACGGGATGTCGACGGCCAGCCCCGGGTACCGGTTGACGTGCCAGGTCCCGCCGAGGTCGTCCTCGCGGTCGAGAATCAGCAGGTCGCGGTAGCCGAGACGGCGGAGCTGGATGGCCGCTCCCATCCCGCCGAAGCCCGCGCCGACGATGACGGCGTCGTAGTGCGCGTCCATGTCCGACCTCTCGTCCGGAATTACTTGTCAGTAACGGAACGGTATGTCACTTCGCCGGACTTGGCAATACACTGCAGTGCGTGACAGCCCAGGAGAGCGCCCGCACCACCCGAGCCGAGCGCAAGAAGCAGGAACTGCGCCGCGAGATCATCGACGCCGCCTTCGACTGCTTCGCCGACCTCGGCTACCACGCCACCGGCATCTCCGACATCGCCACGAAGCTCGGCATCGGGCACGGCACCTTCTACCGCTACTTCCAGAACAAGCGCGACATCGTCGACCACGTCATCGACGACCTGGTCGCCCGCATCGTCACCGCGCTCACCGCGGAGAACGCGCCGGACGCGGTATCCACTTTGGACGCCTACCGCGAGCAGACCGCCCGGATCGGCGACGCGCTCGCGCAGATCTTCGGCGAGGACCCGCGCGTCCCGCGGCTGCTGCTGTTCGAAGCCGCCGGTATCGACAAAGCGATGGCGGCCCGGGTGCTGGACTTCTTCGAGCTGGCCACCGAGCTGACCGCGGCGTACCTGTCGCACGGCGTGGAACTCGGCTACCTGCGCGCGGATCTCGACGTCGACAACAGCGCGCGGGCGATCAACGGGATGATCCTGGCGTCGGCGATCGCCTCGCTGCGCAACCCGGACCCCGACGAACAACGCCAGCTCAGCGAAGCCGTACGACGGATGATGTACGACGGGATCGCGGCTAGGCGAGAGTGACGCCAGTCAGCTTGTCCGGGTTGCGCACGAAACACAGCGTCGACACACCCGTCGCTCCGGCTCGCACGGTGACGGTGGTCGTCGCCTTGCCGTCCTGCAGGAAAACCGCTCCGGCGCCGCCGTTGATGATCGCGGGAACAATCGTCACCTCCTCCATCGTGGAGATTCCGATCAGGAACTGCGCGATCCGATCCGGGCCGTACAACGGCTTGCGCGCGGCCAGCACCTTGCCGCCGCCGTCGGAGTACAGGACCGCGTCCGGCGCGATCAGCGCGGCGACCTTGTCGATCTCGCCGGAAAGCACCGCTTCGGCGAGCTTCGCCAGCCCCTCGGCGTCGCGTTTTCCCTGATCCGGCAAGGAATCGCCGATCGCCGAGGTCACCGCCCGTTGCGCGCGCGAGACGAGCTGCCGGGCCGCGGCGGGCGTGGTCTCCAGCACCTCGGCGACGGAGGGGTAGTCGACGTCGAGGACCTTCCGCAGGACATACGCCGCCGCCTGCTCCGGGGTCAACGTGCTGAGCACGAAGTCGAGCGCCTGGCCCAGACCGTCGCGATGCAGCATCTCCCACTCCGGCGAATCCCCCTCGACCACCGGATCCGGCAGCCAGGGACCGGGGTAATTCTCGCGCCGGCGCCGCTGCGCGCGGACCGCGTTGAGCGCCAGCCGCGACACCATCACCGACAGAAACGCGTGCGGGGCGCGGACCGTTTCAAGATCGACACGGGACCAGGTCTCCCACGCGTCCTGCACAACGTCCTCCGCGTCGTAACGCGATCCGGTGATGTGGAAGGCGGCGGCGAGCATCGTCGGCCGATGCGCGGTGAAGACGTCGCCGTGATCCATGCCGGCCAAGTCTAGGCACCCGCCGGCCACGAGTACCGGCCCGCGCGATCTCGCTCCTGCGTCAGCCATCGCACGCTCATCCGGCAGATCGTCTCCTTGACGAGCCCGCCTGCCCGGCCGTCGATCGCGAGCGCACGCTCGGTGTCGTCCGGGTGCAGGAACTGGACGCGACCGCGTCCGCTGCCGAGATCCGTGCATTGCAGCACGTAGCCCATCCGGAACTCCTCCCCCGCCCGCCCTTCGCGGCGCGCGGTGATGACGTCGGCGGCGTGCGCGCCCATCGGCAACGCGGTCGCACACGCGGCGCGGAGGTAGTTCGGCGCGCCGAGATGCACGGCGTCGCCCGCGCCGAGGATGTTCGGGTGGCCCTTCACCGTGAGCTGCTCGTCCACTAGCAACCGGCCGAATTCGTCGACCGGCAGCCCCGAATCGGCGGCAAGGCTCGGCACGGTGAACCCGGTGGTGTCCACGACGAGCCCGTCGAGCTCAGCCGGGTCTACGCGGCCGACCTCGATCTCGACTCCTTGTTTGGCGAGAAACCGCAGGTGCGCCTGGATCGCTCGCCGACCAGGGGCGGTGGAGACCAGCTTGACCGCGCGCCCGGCCTCGCGCAGCGCTCCGGCGAGCTCGACCCCGGTCAGCCCCGCGCCGACGATGGTGACCGGAGCGTCCGGCGCTTCGGCGAGGGCTGCTCGGAGCCGGTCAGTCTCGTGCTCGGAGACGATCCGGTAGGTGCCGTTTTGGTCGCTGGCCCCGGATCCGATCGCGTAGACGAGGGTGTCGTAGGGCAGGTTCTCGCCGGAAGCCATCAGGATCTTCTCGTCGCCGATCCTGGTCGCGGTGTCCTGAATGACCTCGACGGCGGGGTTCAGCACGGTGTCGAGATCGAGCCGGGCGTTTTCCCGGAGGCCGGTTGCCACGCGGTGGAGCCGGATCCGCTCGACGAACCACGCGTTCGGCGTGACCAGCACCACTTCCTCGCCGCGTCCGGCCAGCCGGTTCGCTGCCATGACCCCGGCGTATCCCGCGCCGAGCACTGTCGTCGTCATGCTGTCCTCCTCCGCTTCGGGTCTTTCAGCGGATGGACACCGCCCGCGGAAAATCTGTGACAGCTTCAGAGCCGGCGGGACAGGTAAGCGCTGTTCGGGTCGTCTCGGTAGCTGCCGAACGGCGCGCACGGCGTGAAACCCGCTCGGGTGTACAAGGCGCGGGCCGGGGCGAAGAAGTCCATGCTTCCGGTTTCCAGGGAGATGCGCTCGATGCCGCGGTCTTTGGCGTCCCGGAGCAGGTGGTCCAGGAGCGTGCGAGCGATGCCTTGCCCGCGTCGCGCGGGGTCGGTGCGCATGCTTTTCAGTTCCTCGTGCCGAGGTTCCAGTGCCGCGAGGGCCGCGGTGCCGACGACGCGGTTGTCGGCTTGGACGGTCCAGAGCCTGATGCCGGGACGCTGGAGTGCGGCCAGGTCGAGGGCGTGCCGGCTCTCGGCCGGGGAGGTGGGGGCCAGATCGTCCAGGTGCGCCTGCAGGAAGGCGTGAAGCTGCGGGTCCGCGAAGTCGGCTCGGGTGATCTGCAGAGGCATGGTGCCGAGCCTGCCCTGCGGATGTTTCGCGGTCGTTGCCGCCCGATGTGGCGTTGAGCGCACCCAACGCCGCATCGGAGCGGTTCAGAGCGCCAACCGCGGCCAGGAAGCCTTGTCGCGCAACAACTGCCGGTCGTGTGTGGCCACCACCACCGCGGCCGGGGTCTCGCTCAGGGCGGCGGTCAGCTCGTCGACCAGCGTCGCGGACAGGTGGTTCGTCGGCTCGTCCAGCAGCAGGACCTGCGGCCGCGCGGCCAGCACTAACGCCAGGTCCAGCCGCCGCCGGGCTCCGGTCGACAGCTCGGCGATCGGACGGTGGCGGTCGTATCCGCTGAGCAGGCCCGGGTCGGCCGAGCCTGGGAACCGTTGTTCGAGCAGCTCGGCGGCGGTGCGGCGCGCGGGCAGGCCGGATTCCTGGCCCAGCCAGCCGATCCGTACCGACCTCGCGGGCGTGACCGTGCCCGACGTCGGCTCCAGCGCCCCGGCCAGCACCGCCAGCAACGTCGATTTTCCCGCCCCGTTCGGGCCGGTGACGACGAGCCGGTCCGCACCGCCGAGGGTCAGATCGACCGGGCTGTCCAGCCGCCCAGCGACGGTCACCCCGGCCGCCCGAAGCGCGACGGTTCCTTGGTGCTGCGGTAATTCCGGCATGGCGAACCGCGACGGCGGCGGCGGGACGGCCACCACATGCGCGTTCAGGTCCTCCTGCCGACGGTGGACCGCGCGGACCAAGCCAGGCGCCCGAGTCGCGCGGCTGTGCTTGCCGTGGCCCTTTTCCGGACGCCAGTTGTCGCGCAATCGGTTCTGTGCCGCGGAAAGCTCGTCCGCCAGCCGCTGACGTTCCGCGAGTTGCTCGGCGTGCAGCGCCTCCCATCGGGCCCGTTCGGCCTGCCGGGCCTCGACGTACGCCGAATAGCCGCCGCCGTAGCCGCGCGGGCGGCCGTCGCTCGACGGGTCGAGGTCCAGTACAGAGGTAGCGACATCGGCGAGCAACGCACGGTCGTGGCTGACCAGCACGACCACGCCCGGGTACGCGCGCAGCCGCTCGGTGAGGTGGGCGAGACCGGAGGCGTCGAGGTGGTTGGTCGGTTCGTCCAGCAACAGCACGGAATGCCCCGCGCCGAGCAGGCACGCCAGCCGGACTCGGTGCCGTTGCCCGACCGAGAGTGTCCCGAGTGGACGGTTTCGATCGTCGACCGCATTCAGCGCGGCCAGCGAAACCTCGACCCGCCGGTCCGCGTCCCAGGCGTCGAGAGCTTCGGCATCCGAGAGAGCTGTGGCAAAAGCGTCGTCTGCGCCGGGTTGCTCTTCAGCGAGCGCGGTCGTCGCGGCTTCCAAGCGGGCCAACGCATTTCGTACCGCAGCCAGTTCGAGGTCGATCAGATCGCCGACGGTTTCCTGTTCTCCCAAGGGAATCTGCTGATCGGCGACCCCGAACGTGCCGACGCGGCGAACCTCGCCATGGTCGACCGGCTGAGCCCCGGCCAGCACGCGCAACAGGGTGGTCTTGCCGCGCCCGTTCTCGCCGACAATGGCGACCCGGTCGCCGGCCGCCGCGACGAGATCGACCCCGGCGAGCACCGGACGTCCGCCGAAGGCGACGTGCACGTCGGACAGTCGGACGTGCGCCGTGCGCACGAGCGCAGGCGTAAGCGGAGATGTCATGAGGAAATGCCTCCGAAGAAACGTGATGAACAGCAAGGACGAGGGCCGGTGCCGCGAACGCGCGCGGACCGGTGGAGGCGGTCATCCCTCAGAGGTAGAACTGGTGCTGTATCACGATCGCCAGGGTAAAGATCTTCCCGGCGGCGCGCATCCGAATTTCATCGCGCGTGGGCTCGGGCCGCCAGCACGATCGGGAGCGGAGTGCCGGTCTCGGCGAAGCGGTCGAGAGTCAGACCTGCGTCGAGGAATCCGTTCAGCAGTTCGGCCAGCGGCCAGTGCGTGGCACCGACCTTGTCCCGGATTCCCTGATCGGTCCACGATTCCTTGGTCCAGTGCCCGTCGAGGTAACCAGGGCGGACGACCACCGCGGCCGGATCGCCGCGGTCGGCGAATCCGCCGCAGAAGCACGGATGGACGCCGACGTGCACGAACACCCCGTCCGGCCGCAGCACCCTGGTCACCTCGCGCAGGACAGCGAAATACGCGGGCATGTCGGTGTGCACCAGCACCGCGACCACCGCCGCGACGCTGCTGTCCCGAATCGGCAGCCGCGCGGCGTCGGCCCGCGCGATCGGCAGCCGGGCGCGAGCATGCCGCAGCATCCCGCCGGACAAGTCAACGCCGACCGGAGTCCAGCCCAGCTCCCGCACCAGGCCAGCGCGCACGCCGGTGCCGCAGCCGAGCTCGAGGCACACGCCGCTGCCCTCGCCGAGAAGACCTCGCAGCGCTTCAGCACCGGGGTTCACCAGCTGGGCACGAAGGAATTCTTCCTCGTACCAATCCGCGATCTCGTCATAGGCCGCCACCGCTCCAGTGCACTCCCGAACCGGGTCTGGCCGCCACCGATTACGCGTTCGGCGAAGAAACCTTGCGGGCACAGAAGATCGTGTCGTGCAATTCCCCGCCGGGAACCTTCCGCGTCCGGCTTTCGGCGACCGTGATCACCCACTGCTCGGCGTCCAGACCAATGTCGTGGACCGTGATCGTCGACTCCGGCGGATGCAGCTCCCCATGGTGGTGCCCCACCACCAGCAACGTCCCGCCCGGCGCGACCCACTCCGCCAACCGCTCGAACAGCGGCCCGGCAGCGTGCACGTAATGGGTGGCGACCAGGTCGAACTGCCCCGGCGGGGTCCATTTCAGCAGGTCAGCACACACCCACTCGACCGCACTCGACCGTTCGCGTGCGTGCCGCAGCACTTCCTCCGACAGGTCGACCGCCGTCACCCGCCATCCGTTCTCGGCGAGCCAGACCGCCTCGTTGCCCTCGCCGCAACCGGCGTCCAGCGCGCGTCCGGGAGCGAGTTTCCCTGCTTCCTCTACGAGCCGCGGATGCGGTCCGAGCCGCGCGTGCCCGGCGGCGCCAGCCCAGTGCTCGTCCCAATAGGACTGATCGAATGCGTGCGGCACAAGGAGTTCCTTTCCTGCTTCCTGGTACCACCTTGCAAACCCGCCGGCACGAATGGCAAGCAATCTTGCCAATCTGTCAAACTCGGAGGATGGACGACGACCAGGCCCTGGACGCAGTCGGCCCCCGGCTGCGCGAACTTCGCCGCAAACGGGAGGTCACGCTCGCCGAGCTGGCCGAGCGGACCGGTATCGCGGCCAGCACGTTGTCGCGCTTGGAGTCCGGCAACCGGCGGCCCACCCTGGAACAGCTGCTGCCGCTGGCCCGCGCGCACGGCGTGACCCTCGACGAACTGGTCGACGCCCCGCAGACCGGCGATCCGCGTATCCACCTCCGCCCGATCAGCTGCGCCGACGGCGTGACGATCCTGCCGTTGACGCGCCGTCCGGGCGGGATCCAGGCATACAAATTCATCCTGCCCGGGCAACGGAAAAAGCAGGAGCCCGATCCCAAAACACACGAGGGTTACGAGTGGACCTATGTCCTCAATGGACAGTTACGGCTGGTTCTCGGCGAGCACGACATGACTCTTTCGCCCGGCGAGGCAGCGGAATTCGACACCCGGGTGCCGCACTGGTTCGGCGCGGCTTCGGCGGCACCGGTCGAGTATCTGTGCCTGATCGGACGGCAAGGGCAGCGCGCGCACGTCCGGGCGGCGCCTAAGGCATGACCGACGCGGGCAGCCCGAAGGCCGGGAAATGCTCCGCGCCGAGGAACGACGTGAGGTCGCGGATCCGGTCGCCGCGCAGGGTCAGGACGGTGATCGACCATGCCTCGTGCGGGAGAGTCGCCGAACCGCCGAGGTAGAAGGCCACCGCGGGCTGGGCGTTCGCGCTGGTCAGCCGGAAGCGCCAGCTCGGGCAGCGCGTCATCGGGACCTGGACGGCGAACTCCGTCACGGCGTCGCGGCCGCGGTACCAGTGCGGCAGCGGCGGCATCGACCAGGTGACGTCCTCGGTCAGCAAGCGCACCAGGCCGTCGACATCGCCGCTGGTGAGGGCAGTCGCGAAGCCGGTCACCAGTTCTTGGAGACGGGCGTCGCCGAGGGTGCGGAGCGTCTGCTGCTGAGTGCGCGCGGGGACGTGGGCCGAGAGGGTCCGGCGGGCGCGGGCCAGGGCGGAGTTCACCGAGGTCACCGACGTTTCCATCATCGCGGCGATCTCGGCGGCGGAGAACCCGAGGACGTCGAACAGCAGCAGCGCCGCCCGCTGATTGCCCGGCAGGTGGCGGCACGCGGCGACGAAAGCCAACTCGACCGCCTCGCGTTGTTCGTAGCTCGCCGCAGGAAAGTCGGGGCACGGGCCGAGCCAGGCCACGTCGGTGCGCGGGGCCTCGAACACGACTTGTTCGCTCGACGGGCCAAGGTCAACCGGCAGCGCGCGGCGGCCGCGTTGCTCGATGAGGTCCAGGCAGGTGCGCGTGGCGACCGTGTACAGCCAGGTGCGCAGCGCGCTCCGGCCCTCGAACCCGGGCAATCCGCGCCACGCTCGCAGCAACGCCTCTTGCACGGCGTCGTCGGCGTCGTGGATCGAGCCGAGCATTCGGTAACAGTGCGCACGCAATTCCGCACGCAACGGGGCCACCGCTCGGGTGAACGCGGCTTCGGAAGAAAATTCCGCCACGACCGACGATTCTGCCTCATCCGGCCGGTCTCACCTGGCAACCACGACCAAGGAGAACCGGAATGACCGCCACCTGGCCACAGATCCACGCCGAACGCGCCGCGCTGGCCGACGACTTCGCCGACGTCTCCTGGAGCACGCCTTCGCTGTGCGAAGGACTCTCCGTCCGGGAGGTGCTGGCCCACCTCACCGCGGGCGCGTCGCTCACGCCGATGCGCTGGATGGCGGGCGTGCTCCGCTGCCGGTTCGACTTCGATCGGCAGGTCGCGATGCGGTTGGCCGAGCATCTCGGCGACAGCCCGGCCGACACCTTGGCCCGCTTCCGCCGGGTCGTCACCAGCACGACCAAACCGCCGCTGCCGGTGGTCGCGATGCTGGGCGAGATCGTGGTGCACGGCGAGGACATCCGCCGTCCGCTCGGGATTCGCCGTGCGCACCCGATCGACACCCTCACGACGGTGGCCTGCTACTACCTCGGTTCCGACCTCGTCGTGCTCGCCAAAGGACGCGTCCAAGGCCTCCGTCTCGTAGCGACCGACAGTGACTTTTCCGGCGGCGCGGGACCGCTCGTGTCCGGCTCAACGCTCGCACTGATCATGGCGATGACCGGCCGTTCCCCGTATCTCGACGACCTGGACGGCGATGGCGTCGAGATTCTGCGGCAGCGCTGAGGGGCTTGCACTCCGCCGCCGAGAGTTCTATAACTGTGGAGACAGTTATAGAACTCTAAGGAGATGCCCCATGCGCACCCCGACCCGGAAAGGACGCTTCGGGGAGTACGGCGGGCGCTGGGTGCCGGAATCCCTGGTGCCCGCCTGCCTCGAAGTCGCCGACGCGTTCGAGAAGGCCTGGGTCGACCCCGGCTTCCGCGAGCAGCTTCAGGCAATGCTCGCCCGGCACGTCGGCCGGCCCACGCCGCTGACGCCCGCCGATCGGTTATCCGCCGAACTCGGCGTGCGCGTCGTGCTGAAGCGGGAAGACCTCACGCACACCGGATCGCACAAGATCAACAACGCGGTCGGCCAGGCGCTGCTCGCGCGGCGGATGGGCAAGCGGCGGCTGATCGCCGAGACCGGGGCCGGAATGCACGGCGTCGCGACGGCCACCGCGGGCGCGCTGCTCGACCTGCCGGTCACGGTATTCATGGGCGAACAGGACGTCGAACGCCAGTCGCACAACGTGTTCCGCATGCGCTACCTCGGTGCGGAGGTCGTCCCGGTCTCGAGCGGCAGCCGCACGCTCAAAGACGCGACCAGCGAGGCGATGCGGCACTGGGTCAGCTCGACCGAGGAGGCGCACTACTGCCTCGGCTCCGTCGTCGGGCCGCATCCGTATCCGTGGATGGTGCGGGAATTCCAGCGCGTGATCGGCGAGGAAGCCCGAGAGCAGTACGCGGCGATCCCGGATTTCGTCGTCGCGTGCGTCGGCGGCGGGTCCAACGCGGCGGGCACTTTCGCGGGATTCGCCGACACCAGCGCACGGCTGGTCGGAGTGGAAGCGATCGGCGGATCGGGCGCGACATTCGGCCAGGCCGGAGTGCTGCACGGTTCGCGATCGCTGTTCCTGCAGGACGAACACGGGCAAATCCTCGAAGCCCATTCGATCGCGGCCGGGCTGGACTACCCGGGCGTCGGACCGGAACACGCACACCTGCGCGACCTCGGCCGGGCTCGATACGTCGCGGTCAACGACGAAGCAGCGGTCGCCGCGGCCTCGCAACTGGCTCGTACCGAAGGAATCATCCCAGCGCTCGAATCCGCGCACGCGCTTGCCTGGGTGGCCGAAGCCGCTGGTACTCCGGATCTTCCGGCGGGCTCGACGGTGCTGCTCACCCTGTCCGGCCGCGGCGACAAGGACATCGCCACGCTCATCGCCCGCTCCGAGGAGTCCCGCGCATGAAAACCGACCGCAAAATCCTGATGCCGTACATCACCGGCGGAGTTACTCCACAGTGGACTGAATATCTCCCGGCGCTGGCCGCAGCGGGCGCGGACGCGATCGAAGTCGGCATCCCGTTCTCCGACCCGACGTTGGACGGCGTGACCATTCAAGAGGCGTCGAACGTCGCGCTAGCCAACGGAACGACCCCGCAGAGTGTCCTCAATGCACTATCAGCGACCATAGTGGACGTTCCGATCATCGTGAGCACTTACGCCAACTTGGCCGTCCGCAAGGGTTTCTGCGCCGACCTGAAAGAAGCCGGAGTCGAGGGCCTGATCGTGCCGGATCTTCCCTTGGAGGAAGTACCCGCGATCGAGGACGAAATAGACCTGGCATTGCTGGTCTCCCCCGCGACGCCGGCCGACCGCGCGCAAGAGATCGTCGCGCGGAGCCGAGGTTTCGTCTACGCCGTCTCGTCCATGAGCACCACCGGCGAACGCGACCACCTGCCCGCCTCCGCGATCGACCTGGCCACCCGGCTGAAAAACGCCACCGACCTGCCAGTCCTCGTCGGCTTCGGCATCTCCCAACCCGCACACGCCGCCGAGGCCGCGCGCGTGGCCGACGGCGTGATCGTGGGCGCGGCGATCATGCGCCGGGTGCTCGACGGCGCTGGTCCGGAGCGGGTCGGCGAGTACGTCGCGACCCTGCGAGCCGCGCTGGACTAGAATCCGCTGGTCAAGCCAGACTGGACCAGAACGGACGCGCATGGCCCGATACCGAGCGATCGCCGCGGATCTCGCCGCGAAGATCCGCGCCGGGGAGTACGCGCCCGGTGCGGCCTTGCCGCCACAACGGGAGCTCAGCGCGTCCTACGGCGTCACGCTCATGACGCTCCGGCAAGCGCTGCGCGAGCTCAGCGACGAAGCCCTGATCGTGCAACAACCCGGCCGCGGCACCTTCGTGGCGTCCACACCAGCCTCGTACCAGCTGGGCTCCCTGCGCAGCTTCACCGAGGACCTGCGCGATCAGGGTTACGTCGTGCGCACCGAAGTCGTCAGTCAGTCTGTCCGGCGGCTGCCCGCGCGCGTCGCGGCTCGGCTGCAGGCTCGAGCCACCGATTCCGGCCTGCGCCTTGAGCGAGTGCGCGAGTTCGGCGGTCGCCGGGCAATCCATCAGGTGTCCTGGATCGCTCCCCCGCATGGAGAACGCTTGCGGGACACGGACTTCACCACGATCTCGCTCTACAGTGCACTGTCCGAACTGGACGTCGTGGTCGATAGGGCCGCCGAAACCATCCGCCCGGACGCCCTCGACGACAAGCTCGCCCGCCTCCTCGCCGAGCCCGTCAACACCCCGGTCCTGGTCAGCGAGCGCACCACCAGCACCCCGGACGGCACGATCGTCGTCATCGACCGCGCGACCATTCTCGGCAGCATGATGCACATCAGCACCGAACGCGCCGCCGATCGCCTCTCACTGCGTTGGGGCGCCGGAAGCTGAATCACGGTGCCCGTGCGCCAAAACCGCCAGGTGCAACGAAAGCCGAGTGTCCGGATCGGACAGATCCACCCCCAGCAACCGCTCCACCGTCGCCAACCGCGAATACGCCGCCGGACGACTCAAATTCACCGCCTTCGCGAACTCAGTCATCGAATAACCCGACTCGACAAACGCCCGCAACGTCCCGAACACTCGACCAGCCCGCGGCTCCGGCAACGTCAACAACGGCCGCAACTGAGCCTCGGTGAACTCATGCAACCGCGGATGCTCCCGCAACCACCACAACAACCCGCGCACCCCCAAGTCACCAGCCCGCCGAAGTCCAGGCGCACCAGGCGATTCGACGTCCGCGACATGCACCGCTTCCTGCAGCGCCGCCGGTAACTCACCGAGCCGGCGCACCGGCCCAGCCGCTCCGAAAGCCGCCGCCAACCCAGCTGGAACACCGGCAACCACCCGCTCCAGCAACGCTTTCTCCGCCGCCACCGAAGAACACGGGAACACCGCGGCCACCCGACCCTCGGCCAGCACTCCGCCGATCCCGTCGCTGGTCAGCACCGCGTCCAGCAGCGCCCGCTCCTGCCCGGCCCGAGCCGGACGGCACACCAGCACCGCGTAGTACGCCGCCGACGCCAGCCCCAACGCCCGGGCCCGCGCGCGGACCGAACCTTCGTCCGCACCATGCAACAGGTCCCGCAGCAAATCGCCCTGCGCTTCGATTTCCACCGACAGCGGCGAGCGTTCCAGCAACTTCCCGACGGTCAGCGCCTCGGCCGCGCGTTCGAGCACCATCCACGCCGCCGGCTGCTCCGCCGACCGAGCGGGCACGACCAGCCGGCCCCAGCGTTCGCGCGGCGGCCCGACCGGCGTGCACATCCAGCTCTCCGGACCGCCCACCTCGGTCGCCGCGGAAAACGGCACCCGCCGGGACCGGGCGGGCCAATCGCGCAGGAGAGACTCCGCCGAACCGACGCCAGCGAACGCGAGCGCCCGATGCGTCCGGTCCTCCAGCACGACCGGCAACCCGATCAAGTCCGCCGCGTGCGCGAGGACCGCGTCCGGTGCCTGCGAAGCCGAACCGACCGTGCTGAACGCCTCGTGCGCGCGCTCGGCCAGCCGCAACCGCTCGTAATGCGCGTTGACGATCCGGGCGTGCACGATCTCGGTCACCTCGATGAAGCGGACCGTGCTGCGCAGCTCCACCAGCGGAAATCGTGCGGCGCGAGCGGCCTGTACCAGAGCGTTGGGCACCGCCTTCAGATGCTGCCCCGGCTCCACGACCAGCCCGATCGCGCCTGCGTCCCGCAGCGACCGCACGTAGGCCACCGCGTCGAAGCCCGGCTCGGTGAACGCCCTCCCGATGGAGAGCACCAGAACGTCGCTGGTCAGCGTCCCGGCGACGTCGCTCAACTCGCTCACGTGCACCGATCGCACCGGCACGTCGACCGCGTCCGCCGCCGAGCGCACGACCGGCGACCCGGCGGCCATCACGGGCAGCTCGAGGACGTCTCGCAAGGTCAGGTGCACGACGTCAGCATAACCCGACGATCTGTAAAGCAAGGACCCGTCAATCCGACGATTCGTCGGTTACCCGCGACCCGTCCGGGAGGGACCCTCAGAGGGCGAAGACCAGGAAGAAAGGTGGCTCGATGAGCGATTCCGTGCCGACGCTGTCCCAGTGGATCGCCGGCGGTGAGGCAGCAGGCGCGCCGGACGGCTACGGGGACGTCACGAACCCGGCGACCGGGAAGGTCACCGCGCGCGTGCCGCTCGGCTCGGCCGCGGACGCCGAGGCCGCGTTCCCCGCCTGGCGCAAGACTTCCCTGGCGAGGCGCAGCCGCGTGCTGTTCCGGTTCCGCGAACTGCTCGACGCCCGATCGTCCGAACTCGCCGCGATCATCACCGCCGAACACGGCAAGGTGCTGTCCGACGCGGCGGGCGAGGTCGCGCGCGGCCTGGAGGTCGTCGAGTTCGCCTGCGGGATCCCGCAGCTGCTCAAGGGCGCGGCGACGGCCAACGCGTCCACCGACATCGACGTCACGTCGCTGCGCGAACCGCTCGGCCCGGTCGCGATCATCTCCCCGTTCAACTTCCCCGCCATGGTCCCGATGTGGTTCTTCCCGATCGCGATCGCCGCCGGGAACACCGTGGTGCTGAAACCGTCGGAGAAGGTCCCGACCGCCGCGAACTGGCTCGCCGAGCTGTGGCGCGAAGCGGGTCTGCCCGAAGGCGTGTTCAACGTGTTGCACGGCAACAAAACCGCGGTGGACGCGCTGCTGCACAGCCCAGACATCGAAGCGGTCTCGTTCGTCGGATCGACCCCGATCGCGCAGTACGTCTACGAGACCGGCACCGCGAACGGCAAGCGCGTCCAGGCGCTCGGCGGCGCGAAGAACCACATGGTGGTGCTGCCTGACGCCGACCTCGACCTGGTCGCCGACCAGGCAGTCAGCGCCGGTTTCGGGTCTGCTGGCGAACGCTGCATGGCGGTGTCGGTGGTAGTCGCGGTAGGCGACGTCGCCGACGCGCTGGTGCCGCGGATCGCCGACCGCGCGAAGACCCTGGTGACCGGCGACGGCACCCGCGGCTGCGACATGGGTCCGCTGGTCACCGAAGCGGCGAAGGACCGGGTGTCCGGCTACATCGCCGCCGGTGCCGAAGCAGGCGCGACGCTGGTGCTGGACGGCCGCGAGGGCAAGTTCGACGCGGACGGCAACGGATTCTTCGTCGGGCCCACGGTGTTCGACCACGTCCGCCCGGACATGCCGATCTACACCGACGAGATCTTCGGCCCGGTCCTTTCGGTGGTCCGCGTGGAGACGTTCGCCGACGCGATCGAGCTGATCAACGCCGGACCGTACGGCAACGGCGCGGCGATCTTCACCAACGACGGCGGCGCGGCCCGCCGGTTCTCCGCCGACGTCGAGGCGGGCATGGTCGGCGTGAACGTCCCGGTGCCGGTCCCGGTGGCCTACCACTCGTTCGGCGGCCGGAAGAACTCGCTGTTCGGCGACACCCACGCGCACGGCGGCGAGGGCGTGCACTTCTTCACCCGCGCCAAGGTCGTCACCACCCGCTGGCCGGGCCCCGAACAGGGCGGGCTCGACCTCGGCTTCCCGCAGAACGTCTGAGAAGGGATCTGCGATGGACACTCAGTCGGCAGCAGCCCGGCACCTGTGGATGCACTTCTCCCGCATGGGAAATTACCAGGACTCGCCGGTTCCGGTGATCACCCGTGGCGAGGGCGTGCACGTGTGGGACGACCGCGGCCGCAAGATTCTCGACGGGCTGGCCGGGCTTTTCGTCGTGCAGGCCGGGCACGGTCGCCGGGAGCTCGTGGAAGTCGCCGCACAGCAGGCGAACGAGCTGGCGTACTTCCCGATTTGGGGCTATGCCACGAAACCGGCGGCGGAACTGGCCGAACGGCTCGCGCATCTCGCGCCGGGCGACCTCAACCGCGTCTTCTTCACCACCGGCGGCGGCGAGGCGGTCGAGTCCGCGTGGAAGGTCGCGAAGCAGTACTTCAAGCTGACCGGAAAACCCGGCAAGCACAAGGTGATCAGCCGCGCGGTGGCCTACCACGGCACCCCGCACGGCGCGCTCGCCATCACCGGCCTGCCCGCGATGAAGAAGGACTTCGAACCGCTCGCGCCGGGCGGCTTCCGCGTGCCGAACACCAACCTGTACCGGCATCCGGAGTTCGCCGACGACCTCGAAGCGTTCGGCCGCTGGGCCGCGGACCGGATCGAAGAGGCGATCCTGTTCGAGGGCGCGGACACGGTCGCCGCGGTCGTGCTCGAACCAGTGCAGAACTCCGGCGGCTGCCTCACCCCGCCGCCCGGGTACTTCGAACGGGTGCGGGAAATCTGCGACCGGCACGACGTGCTGCTGGTCGCCGACGAGGTGATCTGCGCGTTCGGGCGGCACGGCACGACGTTCGCCAGCGAGAAGTTCGGCCTCCAGCCGGACCTGCTGACCTGCGCCAAGGGGCTGAGCTCCGGCTACAGCCCGATCGCCGCGCTGATCACGTCGGACCGGGTGATGGAACCGTTCCTCGGCGCGGGAGTCGGCTTCCCGCACGGCTACACCTTCGGCGGGCACCCGGTGTCGGCCGCGGTCGCGCTCGCGAACCTCGACCTGATGGAACGGGAGGGGCTCAACCAGCGCGTACTGGACAATCAGGGCGCGTTCGAAGCAACCCTCGGCAAGCTGCTTGACCTGCCGATCGTCGGCGACGTCCGCGGCGACGGCTACTTCTGGGCCGTCGAACTGGTCAAGGACAAAGCGACCCGCGAGACGTTCAACGCCGACGAGCGGGAACGCCTCGTCCGCGGCTTCCTGCCGGGCGCGCTGTTCGACCGCGGCCTCTACTGCCGTCCAGACGACCGGGGCGACGTGGTCGTCCAGTTCGCCCCGCCGCTGATCGCCGGGCAGGCGGAGTTCGACGAAATGGAGCAGATCCTTCGGGACGCGCTGCTGGAGGCGCAGAAACTCGTCTGAGCCAACTGGCGAGGGAGGGGGCCGGGGCCGTGTGGTCCCGGCCTTCTTCCGTGCCGTCGCTTATCATGAGCGCCAAGGAATCCTGACCGCGAGGCGGCGCGCATGCCCGAGCACGAACCCGGCCTCGACCGCCGGCTGGCCGACGCCGTCGAGCGGCTCGGGAACGGCCTGCGCGCGCTTTCCCAGCGCAGCGCCCGCACGCAGGGCCTTTCGCCGCTGCAACAACAGGCGGTGCTGTCCCTGTCCCGCCAGCCCGCGACGCGGCGCGAGGTGAACACACTGGCCGCGGAGTTCGACGTGACCACGCCGACGATGTCCGACGCGGTCAGCACGCTGGAACGCAAGGAACTCCTCACGCGCTCACCGGGTTCGGACGGACGCCGCCGCCTCCTGACTTTGACCGACCGCGGCTTCGAGGTCGCTGCCTCGCTGTCGGCGTGGGATCAGCAACTGGTGCGGTCGCTGGCCGCGGTGCCGGAACCGGATCGGGCCACCACACTGAATACGTTGTTGCGGGTGATCGCGGATCTGCAGCGCGACGGCGCGATCAGCGTGGCCCGGGTGTGCACGACGTGCCGGTTCTTCGGGCGGGACGAACATCCCGACCCGAGGGCTCCGCACCACTGCCACTTGATGCGGAAACCCTTGGCGCTGACCGAATTGCGCACCGACTGCCCCGAGCACGTGCAGGCACCCGCCTGACCCCCTGCCAACAACTGCGCCACTGACCGTCTGTGAGGGAACCCTGAGGGACTCAGAGTCCCTCAGGGTTCCCCTCACGGACAGCGAAGCCGGCGGCGAACGGAGCCGGAGGGGGTCAGAGGGCGCCGATCGCCTCGCAGGCCTTTCGTACGCCGGCGCCGTAAGCTGGATCGGCCTTCGCGCAGTTGTCGATATGCCGCTCGACCGTCTCCCTCCGCGCGCCCTTGATCCCCCGCGCGGTGTTTTCGAAAAGCCGCTGCCGCGCGCCGTCGTCGAGCAGCCGGAACAGGTTGCCGGGCTGCTCGAAGTAGTTGTCGTCGTCCTCGCAATAGTCGAACCGGTCCGCGACCGCACCAGCGGCCCCCGCGGGCTCGGCGTACTGCGGCTACTCCGCCCACCGCCCGAAGGAGTTCGGCTGCACCCCCGGCACCCCGCCCTGGTTGCCGTCGACCCGCATCGCGCCGTCGCGGTGGTAGGTGTTCACCAGCGCCGCCGCGTGCGGGCAGTTGACCGGGATCTGGTGGTGGTTCACGCCGAGCCGGCAGCGAGTCGCGTCGCCGTAGGAAAACAGCCTGCCGTGCAACATTTTGTCCGGGCTGACCGAGATGCCCGGCGCCAGGTTGGCCGGGGTGAACGCGGCCTGCTCGACGTCGGCGAAGTAGTTCTCCGGATTGCGGTTCAGCTCCAGTTCGCCGACCTCGACGAGCGGGTAGTCCTTCTTGCTCCACACCTTCGTCAGGTCGAACGGGTGGAACCGGTAGGTCGCCGCGTCGGCCTCCGGCATGAGCTGCACATACAGCGTCCACTTAGGATAGTCGCCGCGCTCGATGGCCTCGTAGAGGTCGCGCTGGTGCGATTCGCGGTCCTCGCCGATGAGCGCGTCCGCTTCCCCGTCGGTCAGGTTCTCGATGCCCTGCTGGGTGCGCAGGTGGAACTTCACCCAGTGCCGCTCGCCCGCGTCGTTGATCAGGCTGAACGTGTGCGAGCCGAAGCCGTGCAGGTGCCGGTAGGTCTTCGGGATGCCGCGGTCGCTCATCACGATGGTGATCTGGTGCAGCGCCTCGGGAAGGTTGGTCCAGAACCCCCACTTGTTCTCCGCGTCGCGCAGGTTCGTCCGCGGGTCGCGCTTCACCGCGTGGTTGAGGTCGGGGAACTTCAGCGGGTCGCGGTGGAAGAAGACCGGCGTGTTGTTGCCGACCAGGTCCCAGTTGCCTTGCGACGTGTAGAACCGGACGGCGAACCCGCGGATGTCGCGTTCGGCGTCCGCCGCGCCGCGTTCCCCGGCGACGGTGGAGAACCGCACGAACGTCTCGACCTCGTTGCCGACCTTGCTGAACAACGCGGCCCTGGTGTAGCCGCTGATGTCGTGGGTGACGGTGAACTTGCCGAAAGCACCGGATCCCTTGGCGTGCATCCGCCGTTCCGGGATCACCTCGCGGTCGAAGTGCGCGAGCTTCTCCACCAGCCAGAGATCCTGGAGCAGCACCGGCCCGCGCGCACCGGCGGTGAGGCTGTTCTGGTTGTCGGCGACCGGCGCGCCTGCCGCAGTGATTCGCTTCGACAAACAGCGTAAATTACCCGGTCAGTCTATTCCCGATAGACCGATTCGCATTCCATCAGCGAACACGCTCTCATTTCCGAATACCTGCGCGCGTGCGGCTTGTCGCGAAGATTTGCGCACTGCTCACTCCTCGCTGTCGCGCACCACCAGCGCGATCTGCACCCGATTCACCACACCCAGCTTCGCGAACAGACTGCTCGTGTGCGCCTTCACCGTCGCCACGCTGATGTGCAGCCGTTCCCCGACCTCGGCGTTCGACAGCCCCTCCGCGATCGCCCGCGCGGTGTCCCGTTCGCGTTCGGTCAACGCGGCCAGCCTCGCCTGCGCCGCCTCCCGCGCGGTACGCCGGGTCTCCGACGAGCGCGGCCCCATCGCCGCAGTGATCAACCTGCTGGTGGCGGCCGGGGACAGCGCCGGGTTGCCGTCCGCGACCGAGCGCACCGCGGCCAGGATGTCCGGCGGCGGGGTGTCCTTGAGCACGAACCCGAGCGCCCCGGCCCGCAGCGCGCCGAGCACCATCTCGTCGGAGTCGAAGGTGGTCAGCACCAGGATCCGCGGCGGGTCCGGCCAGCTGAGGATGGCCTCGGTCGCGCTCAGGCCGTCGCGGCCGGGCATCCGCACGTCCATCAGCACGACGTCCGGCCGGATCCGGCGGACCTCGGCGATGGCGGCGTCGCCGTCCGCGGCCTCGCCGGCGACCTCCAGGTCGGCTTCGCCGTCGAGCATGAGCCGCAACGACATCCGCACCAGCTGATCGTCGTCGACGATCACCACCCGCACCCGGTCCACTCACTCGCTCCCTTCGCCGCGGGCAGGCCACGGCAGCCACGCGGTCAGCACGAACCCGCCGCCGGGGTCCGCGTGATGGTCAAGTTCACCACCGGCGAGCTCGACCCGCTCGGACAGCCCCAGCAACCCGAACCCCGCCGACGGCGGTGCCTTCTCGCCCCTCGCCGCGCCCGAATCCCGCACGGTCACGCGCAAGCCGTCGCCTTCCTCGCCCTCTACTGTGACACGCACTTCCGCGCCAGGTGCGTGTTTCCCGGCGTTGGTCAGTCCTTCTTGGACGATCCGGTACACCGTGCGGGCAAGCAGATCCGGCGGCGTACCGATGGATTCCGGGGTGTAAGCGACGTTGACCCCGAGCGCCCGGGCGTCCGCGACCAGCGCGGGCAGAGTCGCGAGCGACGGCTGCGGCGGCTCGAGCCCACCCGGACTCGCCCGCAGTACGCCGAGCACCTCCCGCAACTCCTCCAACGCCTGATGCGCGCCGTCCGCGATCCCCTTGGCCAGCAGCGACACCTGGTCAGGGTCCAGATCCGTCCGATGCCCCAGCACCCCGGCCTGCATCGCGACCAGCGAAACCCGATGCGCGAGGACGTCGTGCATCTCGCGCGCGATCCGGTGCCGCTCGACGATCCGCGCCTCCGCCGCCCGCGCGACCTGCTCGCGTTCCGCACTCTCCGCACGTTCCCGCAGCGACTGCAACTCCTCGCGCCGCGCCCCGATCGCCGCCCCGACCGCCACGACGATGCCGGTGATCAGCACGATGAACGCCACCGACAGCCACCAGGGGTCGGGATCGGCGCCGCGCGGGTAAATCCCTTCGGTGACCGCTCCCGTCGCGATGCAGGCGAACCCGATGAACGCGGTCTCGAGCGGCCGTCGCCGGGTAGCGAGCGACCCGAGCACGAGCAGCGCCGCACCACCCGCGGACGACGACACCGCCGAGACGATCACCACCCCAGTCGCGATCGAAAGCGGATACTTCCGCCGCCACAACGTCGCGACCAGGCACCCGACGCCGATGATCGGGTCGCCGAAGAGCAGCCACCCGATCCGCGGGTCCTCAGAGCCTTCCGGCAGCTGAGCGGCCACCGCGAACCAGGCGAACGCACCAAGCAGCGCGGCTACGACCAGCCGCCACCCCTGCTGCCACGGCTTGAGCCTGACCTGCGGAACGATCACCCACCCATCTTCGCCGATCCGCCCGCCCCGTGCAGCCGCCCACGGCACAGCGCCGCTTTAGACCAAAGTCGTAACCCTCGACTTTGGTCGGCCCCGGTTCGCTCCGCAGGTCCGATGCGTGTTGTGGGCGCGACCGCCACACTTGAGCCACCACGAGTTAGGGAGAACACATGAGCAAGGGCGGCTACACGGCAGTGCAAACGGTCGGCATGGTGATCACAGTCGTATGCGCACAAGCCGCGATCCGCAGTTTCTTCGACCACGACGCACGCCAACTGTGGGGCGCGTTCGATTGGGTCCCCGGCGGATGGACCGGTCAGCTCATCGCCTTATTGGCGCTGACGCTCGTCGGAGTTGCAATCGCCAGCTGGGGCGCCAACCGGGCCAAGACGAAAAGCTGAGTCCACTAGCGACTCAATGCACTTCAGGCCCCAACGCCGCATACGTTTCCGGTCGCCTCCGTCGCAAATAGACCGCCATCGCGAGCCCAGCGACAATCAGAATCGGCAACAACCACGGCAACAGGCCAATCCACGCCGCGTCCGACCCAGCCATGGTCGGAAAGTTCAGAACAGCAAGCACAATCACGCCGATCAACCCGGCCCCGCCCAGTCCCGGCGCAATGAACGTGCTCCACCAATGCGGATCCCGCCGCTGCCGGAAGAACACCACCACCGCGATCGACGCCATCGCCTGCAGCACGAGGATCGCCAACGTCCCGAACCCGGTCATCGACGACGTCAAGAACGCGACCGGGTCGAGCCCCAGCACCGCGAAGATCGCCGCCACCACGGTAGCGAACCCGATCTGCGCCGCGCTGGCGTTGCGCGGCGTACCAGAAACCGTGCGCCCCAACGCCTTCGGCAACACACCGTCCCGGGCAAGCGCGTAGATGTAGCGACTGGCGGAGTTGTGCAACGCCAGCAACGCGGCGAAAAGGCTGACCACCAGCAGAAGTTGCATGACATCGGTGAGCGCGGTCCCTAGAACGTCCTGCGACGTAGCAAGCAACAGATCGCCCGCCGCAAGATGGTCCTGCGCCACCGATTTCGCGTTCCCCACCCCGATCGCACTCACCAACGCCAACGACGTGACCGCCGCGAACACGCCAATCGCGATCACCGCGATATAGGTCGCACGAGGCACCGACTTGTTCGGGTCGCGCGCCTCCTCGCTGAACAACGCAGTCGCCTCGAACCCGATGAAACACGTGGCAGCGAACAACAATCCCAGCCCGATCGACCCCGACGTCACGACCGCGGGCGACAACGCGCTGAACGAGTACCCGGACTTCACCAGCACCGCGACGTCGAACACGACCAAAATGCTGACCTCAAGGATCAACGAAACGGCCAGCACCTTCGCCGAAACGTCGACCCCGCGCCGGCTCAGCAAAAAGACCGCCACCACCGACAACCCAGCCCAAAACTCCCACGGCACATCAAGATGAAAGACCCGGTTGACGACACCCCCCGTCAACGCACCAGAGGTCCCGACGGCCCCCGCCACGAAGCAGTTGTACCCAGCCAACGCAACGAACGCCCCGGAAAGCCCGGCCGGCCGCCCCAGCGCCGCGACAAGATACGCGTAGAACCCGCCGGCATTGGACACGTACCGGCTCATCCGCGCATACCCGATGCCGAACAACAACAGCACAACCCCAGCGATCAGGAACGACGCGGGCATCCCGCCGCCATTGCCGAGCGCGATCCCCAGCCCCGCGATGACAACCATCCCCGTCAACGGCGCGACGGCCGCCAGCACGAGAAACGCGATCCCGCCAGTCCCGAGCGCATTAGCGCGAAGCCGCCCCCCCGACGGCCTCCGGTGTCGACTGCTGTGCCATCCCAGGCCTCCTGATCCACTGCGAGGCTCCCGTTGCCCCGCAGCGCCCCAGTGTGCTTGCTCGACGCCCGATCGCCTTGTCGTCGCAGGCAGAGGTCTTGGCAATCCGCGCACCCCGCCCCCTTTGGTTCGCGCGTTCCGTGAGGGCCACCTTCACGGACTCAGAGTCCCTCAGGGTTCCCCTCACGCCCAGCAGTGGTCCGTGAGGGACCCCTTCACGGACTTAGATTCCCTCAAGGAGCCCTTCACGGACCCCGCCCGCTCGCCTCCGCGATCTGCCCCAATGAAGCGTCCGGTGCGTCCCACGCACCCAACGCGGCGTCCGGTGCGTCACATGCACCCAACGCCACATTGGGGCGCAAGCCCCGCCTCACTCACCAAACCGCCGCCGATGCACCCACCCATGGAGGCACCCACCCCGCCCCCAACCCCGATACGAAGCCTCCTCTGCGGTTCGGGGGTGCTTGGCAAGGCATCTTTCCCGCCTTGACAAGCACCCCCGAACCGTCAGGGCAATAAAACTGAGGGGTGGTGGCCC
>NZ_JBHZAG010000022.1:0-116316 GCF_042754125.1 Amycolatopsis sp. NPDC059235 | reverse complement strand
ATCTAATTCCCTCAAGGAGCCCTTCACAGGCCACGGCGGGGCGTGAGGGGAACCCTGAGGGACTCTGAGTTCGTGAGGGTTCCCCTCACGGAATGGTGGACAGGATTTCTTTGGTGTTTTTTACTGTGGCGAAGCCGCCGCCGTGGAGGTTTGTTGCGGTTGTGCGGGTTAGTTCGTCTGCGGTCAGGGTGGTGCCGTCTGGGCCTTCCAAGGCGAAGGTGAAGGTGGCGTCCAGGGCGAAAGTTACGTCGTAGCCTAGGTTTCCGCCCATGCGGGCGGTGGTTTCGCAGCAGAAGTTGGTTTGGATTCCGGCCAGGACGAAGCTCGTGATTCCACGGGTTTTGAACCAGGCGTCCAGGTCTGCGTCGCCTAGGAAGGCGGAGTTCACTTTTTTGCCGAAGACCAGGTCCGGGCGGGCGCCTGCCAGTTCGGGTTTGAAGTCGTTGCCTGGCTGGCCTGGGCGTAGTGGCGAATCGGGCTTGACGGAGTCGTGGTGGACTAGCACGACCGGGTCGCGCCGAGCCTGCCAAGACTGCAGCAGTGCTTGGATGTTCGCTTCGGCGTCGGGGTTGTTGCGCGGGCCCCAGAACTCGGCGTCGTCGAAGCCTTGTTGGACGTCGATCAGCAGCAGTGCGGTGGTCATGAGCTTGATTGTGGCCGCGAGATCGCGCCAAAGGGGAGTGGCATAAGAGGCGCGATGCGGTACTTTTCTGCCATGCGCACGATCGGGGTGCTGCTCCTGCGGGGCAGCCGGATGTTCGACCTGGCGGTGATCGCGGAGGTGTGGGCTCAGGACCGCACCGACAGTGGCATTGGGCCGTTCACGGTGCGGGTGTGTGCGCCTGGGCGGGGGCGTACGCGGGTGTCGCCGTTTGGGGAAGTCGTTGCGACGCATGGTCTTTCCGGGTTGGACGAGTGCGACCTGATTCTCGCGCCGGGGCGTGACGATCCGTTGGCTGAGGTGCCTGCTGCCGCACGGAGTGCGCTTCGGCGGGCTCATCGGGGTGGGGCGACGGTTGCTGGGCTTTGTTCCGGAGCGTTCACGCTCGCTGCTGCGGGGTTGCTCGACGGGCGGCCTGCTACGACGCATTGGCGTGATCTCGACGCGCTCGCGACAGCGGCGCCGGCGGCGGAGCTTCGGCGCGATGTGTTGTACACCGAGCAGGACGGGGTGCTTACGTCGGCGGGGGTCGTGGGCGGGCTTGATCTTTGCCTGCATCTGGTGCGTCGTGATCATGGGGCGGAGGTCGCCGCGCGGCTTGCTCGCCGGCTGGTGATGCCGCCGGTTCGGGAAGGGGGCCAGCGGCAGTATGCGGAGGCTCCGTTGCCCGCCAACGCTTCGCGGCCGGGTATCGCGTCCACAATGGACTGGGCGATGACTCGGCTTTCCGCCGAGATCGGCGTGCCGGATTTGGTGGAGCACGCGGGGATGAGTCCTCGGACGTTTCACCGCGAGTTCGCTGCCGCCACCGGCAGTACGCCGGGGCGGTGGCTGCTCGTCCAGCGGGTGCAGCACGCGCAGCGGCTCCTCGAGACCACGGATCTGCCGGTCGCCAGGGTGGCTGAGCGGGCGGGGCTCGGCAGCGCCGCGAACCTGCGCCGACGGCTGCGGGCGGAGGTCGGGGTCGGGCCGGATTCGTATCGGCGCACTTTCCGCATCCCCGCCGGCGGGGTTACGGTCGGGGCATGGGCGAGTACGAGCACCTCCTCGTAAAGCGGGACGGCGACACGGTCACCATCACGATGAACCGCGCGGCGCGGCGCAATTCGCTGTCCGCCGAGCATCTCGGCGAGTTGCTCGCCGCGTTCCGTGAAGCTGGCGAGTCCGACGCGACCGGCATCGTGCTGGCCGGGGCTGGGCCGGTGTTCTCGGCCGGGCACGACTTCGGCGACGTCGCCGCGCGCGACCTCATGGGGGTGCGCGAGCTGCTCACTCTCTGCACGACGCTGATGCGGACGATGGAATCAGTGCCGCAGGTGGTGATCGCGCGGGTACACGGCCTGGCGACGGCCGCGGGGTGCCAGCTGGTGGCGTCGTGCGACCTGGCGGTCGCGGCGGAGTCCTCGGGATTCGCTCTGCCAGGCGGCAAGGGCGGCTGGTTCTGCCACACGCCCGCGGTGCCGGTGGCGCGCGCGATCGGCCGGAAACGCCTGATGGAACTGGCTTTGACCGGCGACGTGATCGACGCGGCGACGGCGCTGGACTGGGGTTTGGTCAACCGCGTGGTCCCGGACGACTCCCTGGACGAGGCGGTCGCGGACCTGCTCGGCCGCGCGACCCGCGGCAGCCGGGCGAGCAAGGCGATGGGGAAGCAGACGCTGTACGCCCAGCTGGACCGTCCGGAAGCCGACGCGTACGCCATCGCGGTCGAGGTGATGGCGTCGGCCTCGCAGTTGCCGGGCGCGCGGGAGGGGATGGCGGCGTTCCTGGAGAAGCGCAAGCCCGACTGGACGGATTGATCCCCAGGCGCCGGCCGCCCTGGCCTCGGTTTCGTGCCGCCCCAATGAGGTTTTCTCAGTAGTGGGCCTTGGGGAGGTCCGTGAAGGACGTTTGCGGGAGCGGCGTGGGTCGGCCGCGTCGCCGCAGCTGCCCGCGGCCCCGCGCCGCATGCCACCGCGCAGCCCTGCGGGGAGACCCCCGTTTGCGCCGGGTTCTCGCGTCGCGCGGTCGGCCTCGCGCGTGATGCCGAGGTCCGTGAGGGGAACCCTGAGGGACTCTGATTCCCTCAGGGTTCCCCTCACGGACTTTCGACAGGAACAGAGCCACGCGACCCGGCGGTGCTCCGCATCCCCTGGCCAGCCACCGCTACAACGAACCCGCCACACACCGCACCGCTGAGAAAACCCCAATGTGGCATTGGGTGCGCTGAACGCACCGAACGCCACATTGGGCTCATCTGGCGCACCCAATGTGGCATTGGGTGCATCTGACGCACCGAACGCCACATTGGGTGCATCTGACGCACCCAATGTGGCATTGGGGCACCAGCGGCGTCGGCGGCCCGGTGCCGTGAGTGCGGTCAGCGGCGTTCGTGCAGCAGCAGCAACGTGTACGCCGCCACCGACTGCGCGTCCGAGATTTCCCCGGTGGAGATCATCTTCTCCACCTCCGTCCGGCTGAACCACGCTGTCCGCATGTCCTGCTCTTCCAGTTCCCGCTCCGGCGCGCCCTCGGTGAGCCCGGTCGCGAGATACACGTGCCCGCGCTGGCTCGCCAAGCCTGGCGCGACGTCGAGCATCCCCAGTTCCGTGAACGCCGACGCCCGCAACCCCGTCTCCTCCCGCAGCTCCCGCTGGGCCAGCTCGGCGGGCGGGGTCTCGGCGAGATCGGGCGCGGTGCCCTGCGGGAATTCCCACCGCCGCATCCCGAGCGGGTACCGGAATTGCTCGACCAGGTGCAGCCGGTCGCCGTCCAGGGGGATGACCAGTGCGTAGGTCGGTTTGTCGACGACGCCGTAGATGCCGTCGCTGCCGTCGGCGCGGCGGATGGCGTCCTCTCGCACCGTCATCCAGTTGTTCCGATACACCTCGCGGGTCGCGACACGCTGAATGGGGTCCACCTCGCCAGTATCACCGAGACTGTCCTACCCTCGGCGGGTGCGTCTCGTGCTTCCCACCTCTCCGGCCGGTTTCGCCAGCCCGCTCCGTGCGGGGCGGATCCGATGAGGCTCGTCGTCGCCCGGTGCCAGGTCGACTACGTCGGCAGGCTGACCGCGCATCTCCCGATGGCCAACCGCGTCCTGATGGTCAAGGCCGACGGTTCGGTGCTCGTGCACTCCGACGGCGGCTCGTACAAGCCGCTGAACTGGATGTCGCCGCCGTGCTGGCTGATCGAGGACCCGGACATCTGGACGGTCCAGAACAAGGCAGGCGAGAAACTCGTCATCACGCTCGCCGAGGTCATGCACGATTCGAAGCACGAACTCGGCGTCGACCCCGGCCTGCAGAAGGACGGCGTGGAAGCGCACCTGCAGGAACTGCTCGCCGAGCACATCAAAACCCTCGGCGACGGCTACACCCTGGTCCGCCGCGAATACCCGACCGCGATCGGCCCGGTCGACATCATGGCGCGCGACGCCAGCGGCGGTTCGGTCGCGGTGGAAATCAAGCGCCGCGGCGAAATCGACGGCGTCGAGCAGTTGACCCGGTACCTCGAACTCCTCAACCGCGACCCGCTGCTCGCTCCGGTGCAGGGCGTGTTCGCGGCGCAGGTGATCAAGCCGCAGGCGCGCGTCCTCGCCGAGGACCGCGGGATCCGCTGCGTCGTCCTGGACTACGACGCGTTGCGCGGCACGGATTCGGACGAGTTCCGGCTGTTCTGATCGTCTTCGCCGCTCAGCCCGTGCTCCGGAGCGCATCTCCTCGCTGAGCCGTCGCCACTTCGTTTCGCGGCAACCGGTTCCGGGCTGACGACGGCTAGGAAGCGATCGGCTCCTGGTACCGCAGAGCCTGGGTCGCGACCCGCGCTCCGAGGTGGCGCGCCGTGGCGAGGTCCGCGGCGTGGACGGCGTCCGGGCCCTGGTCGTTCCAGGTTTGCGCGCCCGCGCCGAGGTAGAAGCCGAGCCGGTTGTCGTCGTGTTCGCTGCTGGTGGTGGTGTTCCAGCCGGGCATCAGGCCGAGGCTGACCCAGTGCATGCCGTGCTGCGCGGCGAGCAGCGCGAGGTACTGCAGCGTGTGCAGTTTGTCGCCGCTCATCGAGCCGGAGTTGGTGAATCCGGACGCGAGTTTGTCCAGCCAGCGCTGGCTCATCCAGCGCTTCGAGGTCGCCTCGGCGAAGACGTGGAACGCCCCGGAAGCCGAGCCCATGTAGGTCGGGGTGCCGAAGATGATCGCGTCGCTGACGTCGAGGGTTTCCCACTTCGCGTCGGACATTTCGGCGACGTCGACCAGGTCGGCGCGAGCCCCGGGCACTGATTCGGCACCGGCGGCGACCGCCTTCGCGAGTTCGAGCGTGTGCCCGTATCCGGAGTAGTAAGCGATCGCGACGTGAACGGAGGACATGAGCGGATCCTTTCGCTGTTGACGTTGATAACGCTATTACCGTGACAGCGTCAGTGTCAACGTCAACAAGAATCTGTTATCGTCGGCACATGGCAGTGGAGGACCAGCGCGAGCGCATCCTGAGCGAAGCGGTGAAATTGCTGGCCTCGGCCGGGGCGGCGGGGCTGTCCACCCGGGCGGTCGCGACGGCGGCGGGAGTGCAAACGCCCACGCTGTACCGGCTTTTCGCGGACAAGGACGGGCTCCTCGACGCCGTGGCCACCTTCGGGTTCGAGAGCTACCTCGCGGAGAAGCGCGCGTTCGAACCCGCCGAAGATCCGATCGACGACCTGCGCCGCGGCTGGGACGTGCACGTCGCGTTCGGGCTGGCCAATCCCGCGATCTACACGCTGATGTACGGAAGCGTCCGGCCGGGCCGGCAGCCCGCGGCAGCCGCGGAAAACCGGGCCATCCTGCGCGGCATGCTCGAACGCGCCAACGCGCGAGGCCTGCTCCGGACGTCGGTCGAGGCGGCCGCGGTCGCCATCGAGGCGTCCACGACCGGCGCCGTCCTGCTCCTGCTGGCCCAGCCGGAAGAAGCGCGGGACGTCGAGTTGATCCGGCCGCTGCGCGACATCGTGCTCAACGCGCTGACCGAACAAAAAGCCCCCGTCGACGCTTCCCCGATCGCCGACCGTGCGGAGGCTTTGCTCGGAATCGTCGCTCCCGCCGGCGACGCCGACCCGGTGACCGACGCGGGTTTCAGCGTCTTCGAGGCCGGACTGCTGCGCGAATGGCTCGACCGGCTCGGCAAGGCCAGCCGATGACGACGGACGGGATCCGTCAGATCGTCGATCCGGCGCGGCGCTGAGCGGCCTTCGCGTCCAGCCACGCCTGCGTTTCCGCGCGGAACAGCGTCGTCACCACCAGTCCAGCCAGCACCAACCCCGCCGCTGCCGCCAGGCTGCCGCCCGCCAGGTTGGCCAGGCCGCCGATCGCGGACAGCGCTTCGAACGCCAGCAGCGACCATCGACCCCAGCCGTAGCCGAACAAGATCGCGATCCAGGACACCAGCAGGCCCGCGGCGAAGACGTAGTACAAGCACGTGATCGCGTACAGGATCGAAAACGGCTCCTCGCCGCCGCTCCGCTGCTTGGCGATCTGCAGTTGGGCGGACGCGCCGAACACGCCGTTCATGAGCACCTGCAGGAACGCGAGCGCGAGCGCGGCGCGGAGCCGTCCGGGCATGGGGATCGCGGGGCCGGTCATCGCGGCGAGGTCCTTTCCGAAGACGCCGACGGTGCCAGGAGCCTAGGGCCAGCCCGGCGGAACCCTCCCGGAACGGGTGAATCTGTCCCGAGGGTGAGGGGTTGGCGGGCGAAGCGACAGGACTCAACACCGGTGCTTCCGGGCACGCGGAATGCACAGGTCAGCGGCAGGTTGGTGAAAAACCGCGGTGTCGGGGTGCCTGTTCGGAATCCATGCAGTACTGTGCCGGTCTGACAGGAACGATGGTGTTTTCTGTGTGAGAATGTTTGATTCGGAGGTGGCAGGGGTGCCGTTCCTCGCCGACGCGAACTTGCGGCTCGACGCGAGTCCGATCGACTACATCGAGTTGGCGTTCTATTTCGTCCTGGTGCTCGGTATCGGCGCTCTCGCCCGAAGGCAGGTGTCGAGCAGTCTCGACTTCCTGCTTTCCGGCCGGTCGCTGCCCGCGTGGGTCACCGGCCTGGCGTTCATTTCCGCGAACCTCGGCGCGGTCGAGGTCATGGGCATGTCCGCCAACGGCGTCCTCTACGGCCTGCCGACGGTCCATTACTTCTGGATCGGCGCCATCCCGGCGATGCTGTTCCTCGGCCTCGTGATGATGCCGTTCTACTACGGCTCCAAGGTCCGCAGCGTGCCCGAGTTCATGCGCCGCCGGTTCGGGCCGACCGCGCATCTGGTCAACGGCATCAGCTTCGCCGCGGCGCAGATCCTCATCGCGGGCGCGAACCTGTTCCTGCTGGCCAGCGTCGTGAACCTGCTGCTGGGCTGGCCGCTGTGGGTGTCGATCGTCATCGCCGCCGCCATCGTGCTCGGCTACACCGCGCTGGGCGGGCTGTCCGCCGCGATCTACAACGAGGTGCTGCAGTTCTTCGTGATCGTCGTGGCGCTGCTGCCGCTCACCATCGTCGGCCTGGTCAAGGTCGGCGGCTGGCAGGGCCTGGTCGACAAGATCACGCACAGCCCCGGCGGCACCGCGCAGCTGCACTCCTGGCCGGGCGACAACCTGACCGGCTTCGGCAACAACTTCCTGTCCGTCCTCGGCATCGTGTTCGGTCTCGGCTTCGTGCTGTCCTTCGGGTACTGGACGACGAACTTCGTCGAGGTCCAGCGCGCGATGGCGTCGAAGAGCATGTCGGCCGCGCGGCGCACGCCGATCATCGGCGCGTTCCCGAAGATGCTGGTGCCGTTCATCGTCATCATCCCGGGCATGATCGCCGGCGTCGTGGTGCCGGAGTACTTGCAGGACAAGGGACTTCTGCTCGCGGACAAACCGGCCACGAGCGGGGTCACCGCGAACAACGCGCTCCTGCTGCTGATGCGCGACCTGCTGCCCAACGGCATCCTCGGCATCGCGATCGCCGGTCTGCTCGCGTCGTTCATGGCGGGCATGGCGGCGAACCTCAGCTCCTTCAACACCGTCTTCACGTACGACATCTGGCAGACGTACGTGAAGAAGGACAAGCCGGACGGCTACTACCTGAACCTCGGCCGCAAGACCACGGTCGTCGCGACGGTGCTGGCCATCGGCACCGCGTTCGTCGCGTCGCAGTCCGCGAACATCCTGACCTACCTGCAGGACCTGTTCTCGTTCTTCAACGCGCCGCTGTTCGCCACGTTCATCCTCGGCATGTTCTGGAAGCGGATGACCGCGGCCGCCGGGTGGATCGGCCTGGTGGCGGGTACCGCGTCGGCGATCACCATCTGGGCGCTCTCGCAGCTGGACGTGCTCTCCCTCGCCGGTCAGGGCACCAGCTTCGTGGCGGCGGGCACCGCGTTCGTCGTCGACATCGTGGTGAGCATCGGGGTTTCGCTGGCCACTCAGCCGAAGCCGGACGCGCAGCTGGTCGGCCTGGTCTACTCGCTCACGCCGCGCGACGCGCTCAAGCACGACAACACCGGCGAGAACGCGGGCTGGTACCGCAAGCCGGGCCTGCTGGCCGGCATCGTCCTCGTGATCACCATCGCCCTCAACATCATCTTCTGAGGAGGCCCGCATGACCGAGAAAACCTCGCGGCCGCACAAGGCGGGCGCCTTCGACATCCGGCTGATCATCGCGCTGCTGCTCGGCGTCTACGGCGTGATCCTCACGATCATGGGCGCCGGGTTCACCAGCGACGCCGATCTGAAGAAGGCCGCCGACGTGAACATCAACCTCTGGTCGGGCATCGGCCTGCTGGTGGTGACCGCGTTGTTCGTGCTGTGGGCGGTGCTGCGGCCGCTGGTCGTGCCGCCGTCCGCGGAAACGACGGAAGAGTCACCCGCCGAATAACCGGGTTGCGACCACGTCCGGCGACCTCGCAGGCTAGGTTGCCGGACGTGGTGCACGATCGCCGGTTCGGCCGGTTCCTGAAGTTGTCCGCCCTGGTCGCCGCGGGCATCGTCGCGGCGACCGCGATGTCCGCGTGCGGCGGCCCGAATCTGGGCAAGGAGAACTTCGCGCGCACGACCGTCCCCGCCGCCGGGGACGGTGCCGCGACTTCCGGCCCCATCACCGATCCCGCGGTCGCCCCCGCCGTCCTGCGCGACCTGCTGCCATGCCAGTTCGTGGACAAGACCGCGATGGGCCCGCTCGGCACGATGCAGGGCGAGGCGACCGCGTCGAGCACGCAGTTCGACTCCTGTGTCGCCAAGGCGAACGACCCGGGCGGCAAGGAAATCCGCGCGAGCGTCGAGGTCGGCGGCATCGTGACGTTCGCTTCGGACAAGACCACCGGCGCGGTCGGCGGGCTGCCGCAGGTCGAGGTGCCCGACCTCGGCGGCGGGTCCGGCTGCGTGGTCAGCGCGCTCACCGCGCGGAACCCGTCCTTCGGGGTCTCCTTCCGGATCGACTACACCGGCGGCGACGCCTGCGCGGCCGGCCGCAAACTCGTCGCGACAGCGGTCGAAAAGCTGCACAACAACCCGCAGAAGTACACGCCCGGCCCGGGCTCGCTGCTTGCGGTCGACCCGTGCACTGTGCTCGACGCGGCCGCGGTGGACGGCGTCGTGAAGGGCGGGAAGCCGCGGGCGTCCGGGCTGCACTCGTGCGACTGGGGCCTCATCCCGAGCGTCCGGGTGACGATGTTCCCCGGCGTCGCGCCGAGCGAGGGCGACGGCTGGCTGAAGACCGACGTCGGCACGCCGAACCAGGCGTACGCGAAGCAGGGCACCTCCGGGTCGAGCTGCCAGGTCAAATGGCAGCACCGGCAGTGGAAGGAAGACCGCGTCGAGGTTGTCCAGCTGGAGTACACGAACTCCGACGCGCAGGCGGACAAGGACGACCCGTGCGGCAAGACCGCCGGGCTGGCCAAGCAGCTGGCCGGGAAACTGCCCAAGGCGTGACCAGGGGGCGCTTTGCGGCGGGCCCGGCGACCTCATAGGTTGGGGCAGTCCACGACGCCGAGGTGCCGGAGGTCCGCCATGAAGAAGATCATCAACGATCCGGCGGCCGTTGTCGCCGAATCGCTGAGAGGGCTCGCGGTCGCGCACGCGGACCTGCTGCGCGTGCGCGACGACCCGGCGCTGGTCGTGCGCGCGGACGCGCCGGTGGCGGGCAAGGTCGCGGTGGTCTCCGGCGGCGGGTCCGGGCACGAACCGCTGCACGGCGGGTTCGTCGGCCCCGGGATGCTCGACGCCGCGGTGCCCGGTCCGGTGTTCACCTCGCCGACCCCGGACGCGGTGCAGGGCGCGATCGCCGCCACCACCGGTCCGGCCGGGGCGCTGCTGATCGTGAAGAACTACACCGGCGACGTGCTGAACTTCGAAACCGCCGCCGAACTGGCCGCGGCCGAGGACCTGGACGTGCGCAGCGTGGTCATCGACGACGACGTGGCGGTCAAGGACTCCACGTTCACCGCCGGGCGGCGCGGCGTCGGCGGAACGGTGCTGCTGGAGAAGATCACCGGCGCGGCGGCCGAGCGCGGCGATTCGCTGGACGCGGTGGAAGCGTTGGCGCGCAAGGTGATCGGGCAGGTCCGGTCGATCGGGGTGGCGCTGTCCGCGCCGACCGTGCCGCACGCGGGCGAGCCGAGTTTCGACCTCGGGCCGGACGAGATCGAGTTCGGCATCGGCATCCACGGCGAACCCGGCCGCGAGCGGATCCCGGCCGAACCGGCCGACGCGCTGGTCGCCCGGATGGTCGAGGCGGTGGTGTCCGATCTGCCGTTCTCCTCCGGCGACAAGGTGCTGCTGTTCACCAACTCGATGGGCGGCACGCCGCAATTGGAGCTGTACCTCGCGCACGGGATCGCCGAGCGGCTGCTGGCCGAGCGCGGGATCCTGGTCGAGCGCAGGCTGGTCGGCCCGTACATCACGAGCCTGGAAATGCAGGGGATCAGCCTGACCCTGCTGAAACTGGACGACGAGCTTACGCAGCTGTGGGACGCGCCGGTGCGCACGCCCGCCCTGCGGTGGGGGATCTGATGGCCTGCACTGCCGAAGGGGTCGCGGCGGCGTTGCGCGCCGCCGCCGAAGTGATCGCCGAGCACCGCACCGAACTGGTGGACCTCGACCGCGCGATCGGCGACGCGGACCACGGCGAGAACCTGAGCCGGGGCTTCACCGCGATCGTCTCCGCATTGGAGACCGCGGTGCCGGAAACGCCGGCCGGGGTGGTGAAACTCGCTGCCACCACACTGATTTCCAAGGTCGGCGGCGCGGCCGGACCGCTTTACGGCACGGCTTTCCTGCGTGCGTCGGCGAAGCTCGGCGACGCGGCGGAGATCGACGTGCCGCTGCTGCTGGACGCGTTGCGCGCGGCTTTGGAAGGCGTGCAGGCACGCGGCAAGGCGGTGGGCGGCGACGCGACGATGGTCGACGCGCTGATCCCGGCCATCTCCGCGGCCGAAGGCGCTGCCGACGGCACGATCGCCGACGTGCTCACCGCGGCGGCCGACGGGGCCGACCGCGGCGCGGAGTCCACTGTGGACTTGGTGCCGCGCAAGGGCCGCGCCTCGTACCTCGGGGAACGCGCGGTCGGGCACATGGATCCGGGTGCCCGTTCGACGGCGCTGTTGCTGCGCGCGTTCGCGGAGGCGGCCCGGTGACCGTTGGAATCGTTCTTGTGTCGCACAGCGCGAAATTGGCCGAAGGGCTGGCCGAACTGGCCGCCCAGATGGCCCCGGACGTCCGGATCGTCCCGGCGGGCGGGCTGCCCGACGGCGGCGGCATCGGCACCGACTACGACGAGGTCGTCGCCGCCACCCAGCGCGCCGATTCCGGCGACGGCGTGGTGCTGCTCTACGACCTCGGCAGCGCGCAGATGACCGCCGAGCTGGCGGTGGAGTCGCTGGCCGACCCGTCCGCCGCGGTGGTGGTCGACGCACCGCTGGTGGAAGGCGCGGTGGCAGCGGCCGTCGCGGCGCAGGGCGGCGCGGACGCCAAGGCGGTGGGCGAGGCTGCGGCGAGTGCCGGGGTCGCGCCCGATCTGGCCGCGGTGGAGCTGTCGGCGGCCGGCGAGGAAGGCGTGGTGGAGAAGGAATTCACGCTGACCAACGACGTCGGGCTGCACGCGCGCCCGGCCGCGGTCGTGGTGCGCAGCCTTGCCGAATTCGAGGCCGAGGTGTCGATCCGGCTGGGCGAGCAGGAGGCGGACGCGCACAGCGTGCTGGCGCTGATGTCGCTCGGCGCGCGGCAAGGCGACCGGATCCTGGTGCGGGCCCGCGGACTGCAGGCGACCGAGGCGGTCGCGAAGGTGGCCGAGCTGGTGGAGGCGAACTTCGGGGAGTGACCTGCGGGTTTCCGACCGGGTGACTTCGCCCGGACTGACTCGATTCCGATGTGCTTTCGAGGGGCTCGCGTGGCACAGTGAGCGGCAATTACCAGCGGGTAACCTCTGGAGGCCTTGTGGCACGGGAAATCTCGACGGTCGGTGTGGTCGGTCTTGGCACGATGGGCGCGGGCATCGCGGAGGTGCTCGCCCGCAGCGGGCTCGACGTGGTCGCGGTGGAACTGGACGAGGCGGGCGTCGAACGCGGCCTCGGCCACCTGCGGCATTCGACCGAACGGGCGCTCGCGGGCGGGAAGCTCGACGAGGCGGGCCGGGAGGCGCTGCTGGGCCGGATCCGCGCCACCACCTCGCTCGCCGATCTGTCCGAAGTGGACCTGGTGATCGAGGCGATCCCGGAGAACCTCGCGGCGAAGGCCGAGGTGTTCACCCAGTTGGACCAGGTGACGCGGCCGGACGTGGTGTTCGCGTCCAATACCTCGTCGCTGTCGATCACCGAGATCGGCGTGCACACCGCGCGCCCGGGCAAGGTCGTCGGGATGCACTTCTTCAACCCGGCTCCGGTGCTGAAACTGGTCGAGGTCGTGCGCACGGTGGTGACCGAGCCGGACGTGGTGTCCGACGTGGTGGAATTCGCGCAGCGGCTGGGCAAATCGCCGGTGGTGATGGGCGACCGGGCCGGGTTCATCGCGAACGCGCTGTTGTTCGGCTATCTCAACCACGCGGTGCGGATGTACGAGCAGCGCTACGCCACCCGCGAAGATCTCGACGCGGCAATGCGTTTCGGCTGCGGCTACCCGATGGGCCCGCTCGCGTTGCTCGATTTGATCGGGCTGGACACCGCGTACGAAATCCTCGACACGATGTACCACCAATCCCGCAACCGGCTGCACGCTCCCGCGCCGTTGCTGAAGCAGATGATCACCGCGGGTCAACTGGGACGAAAGAGCGGCCACGGTTTTTACGCTTACGACGCACCGGATTCGCCAGTCGTGGTGGATTCGGTCGCTTCGTCCGAAGTGGACTCTTCGACGGCTCGCGAAGTGCGTTCCGTCGGCGTGATCGGCACCGGGACGATGGCCACCGGCATCGCGGAAGTGTTCGCCAAGCGCGGTTTCGACGTCGTGCTGCGGGCGCGGAGCATGGAGAAGGCGCAAGCGTCGGTGGCGAAGGTGAAGAAGTCGCTCGACAAGGCCGTGGTGAAGGGCAAACTGTCCGAAGAGGACGCTGCTGCCGCGCTCGGTCGGATCCGTCCGGTGACGGAGTTCGAAGAACTGGCCGAGGTCGACCTGGTGGTCGAGGCGGTGGCCGAGGAGCTTTCCGTTAAGCAGGCGGTGTTTTCGGCCTTGGACGAGGTTGTCCGGCCGGGCGCGGTGCTCGCGACCACCACGTCCTCGCTGCCGGTCATCGAATGCGCGGCGGCGACCTCGCGGCCCGGCGATGTGGTCGGCCTGCATTTCTTCAACCCGGCACCGGTGATGAAACTGGTGGAAGTGGTGTCGACGATCGCGACCGCCCCGGACGTCACCGCGACCGCGACGGCGGTGTGCGCGGCGGTCGGGAAACATCCGGTGCAGTGCGGCGACCGAGCCGGATTCATCGTGAACGCGTTGCTGTTCCCGTATCTCAACGACGCGGTGAAAATGCTGGAGGCGCATTACGCGTCGGCGGACGACATCGACACCGCGATGAAGGTCGGCTGCGGGTTGCCGATGGGGCCGTTCGAATTGCTGGACGTGGTCGGGCTGGACGTGTCGCTGGCGATCGAGCGGACGCTGTTCAACGAGTTCCGCGAAGAAGGTTTTGCTCCAGCGCCGTTGCTGGAGCACCTGGTGACGGCCGGGCGATTGGGACGCAAGACCGGCAAGGGCTTCAAGGACTACTGACGTTTGTACGTGTAGAGAATGAACCCGTCGTGGAATTTGCCCACCCGGTCGTAAAGCGCGCGGGCCGGGGCGTCCTCGAGGGTATTCCAGTAGAGCGACGGAAAACCGTGCTCGTCGGCGTCGCGGGCGACCCACTCGATCAGCGCCGTCGCGACTCCCTTGCGCCGGACGTTCTCGGACACGAACAGGTCGGCGAGGTAGCACTTCCCGGAGTACCAGATGCTGGCGTGGAACAGATAGTGCGCGATGCCGACCATCGCGCCGTCCAGCTTGGCGGCGACCCCGCGGATCCGGTCGTCGTCGAGCAGGCGGCGCCAGGTCCGGTCGTAGCTGTCGTCGGTGCGCTCGACGTCGAAGTAGGCGTCTTTGCCGCGGGCGAGGGTTTCCCAGGCAGCGCGGTCGGTTTCGGTCAGGAGGCTGATCTGCACAGGTCTATCTTGCGCTGATCACCGGTCGCGCCGCCGGATGCGCGCGCCCTGGGCGGGTTCGCCGTCCGGCGGCAGCAGCGGCCCGCCCTGCCACTGCTGGAAGACGAGATTCGTGTGCACGCGGGCGACCTCGTCGCGGGAGGTGAGTTCGTCCAGCACCAGCCGTTGCAATTCGGCGGCCGAGGTGGTGGCGACGTGCGCGAGGAAGTCGTCCGGTCCGGTCAGGTGGTAGACCGCGCGGATTTCCGGCAGCGCCAGCAGATGTTCGACGAACTGCTCCACCAGCGGCCGTCGATGCGGCCGGACCTGCACGAACAGGAACGCCTCCAGCGGACGGCCCACCTTCGCCGCGTCGACCTTGGCGTGCTGGCCGGTGATCACGCCGGTCTCGCGGAGTCGCGCCACCCGGTCCAGGCAGGTGGACGGCGCGAGCCCGACCGCCGCCGCCAGCTCCTTGTTCGACGTCCGGGCATCGTTCTGCAGCACCCGCAGAATCTCAAGATCAACCGTACTGAGTTCGACCCTTTCGGACATCCCCGAATCTTATCCGAGTGTATTGCTTTGCGACCGGTGTTTGTCCGACCGTGACTGCCATGACTTCCGCCCTGAGCACCCGAGCCGTCCACGCCGGTCGCGACGATCTCGCCGACCTCGGCCTGCACGCCGTCCCGCTCGATTTCTCCACGACCTACCCCGCGCGCGACAGCGCCGAGGAGGCCCGCCGGATCGACGAGTTCGCCGCGGGCGGGAACGTCACCGGCATCTACGGCCGGATCGGCAACCCGACCGTCGAACGGTTCGAGCAGGCGCTGGCGGAACTCGAAGGCTTCGAGCACGCCGTGGCTTTCGCCAGCGGCATGGCGGCGGTTTCGGCGTGCCTGCTTTCCGCGGTGTCGCAAGGAAAACGCCACATCGTCGGCGTCCGCCCGCTGTATGGCTGCACGGATCACCTGCTGACCACCGGACTGCTGGGCACCGAGGTCACCTGGACCGCCCTCGAGGCCGTCGCCGAGGCAGTGCGCCCCGACACCGGCCTGGTCTTCGTGGAGACGCCCGCGAACCCGACCTTGAGCGAACTGGACATCGCCGCGCTGACCGCCGCGTGCGGCGACGTCCCGGTCCTGGTCGACAACACCTTCGCGACGCCGGTTCTGCAGCGTCCCGGCCGCCTTGGCGCCCGAATGGTGCTGCACAGCGCGACAAAGTTCCTTGGCGGCCACGGCGACGTCATGGGCGGCATCGTGGCCTGCGACGCGGAGGAAGCCGCGCGCCTGCGTTCCCTGCGCTTCGCCACCGGTGGCGTGCTGCACCCGCTCGCCGGATACCTCTTGCTGCGCGGCCTTTCGACGCTCCCGCTGCGCGTCAAGGCCGCTTCGGAAACCGCCGCCGTCTTGGCGTCGCGGCTAGCCTCCCACCCGTCGGTGAGCGCCGTGCACTATCCGAAACTGGGCGGCCCCCTCGTGGCCTTCGAGGTGACCGGCGACCCGCACGCGGTGATCGGCGCTGTCCGGCTGATCACGCCCGCGGTGAGCCTGGGCAGCGTCGACACGCTGATCCAGCACCCGGCTTCGCTGACGCACCGGATTGTCGCGGAGGACGACCGCACGGGCTCCGGCATCACCCACGGCTTGCTGCGGCTTTCGGCCGGGCTGGAGGACGTCGAGGACCTGTGGCTTGATCTGGATCAGGCTTTGAAGGGCTGCTGAACGGTTCGGCGCCGGTCGGGCTGACGGCGGATGCCGCGGCCCGGCTCGGCGCCGATCAGCTGCAGCAACCGCCTCCGCAGCAACCTCCGCCGGCCGGTGCGGGCGCGGAGGCCGAGCCGGTGAGCGCGACGGTGGTGAGCAGCTTGACCGTGTCCAGATGACCTTCCGGGCAAGGGGCGGGCGCGCTCGACTCGGCCATCGGGCGCTGGAGTTCGAACGTCTCGGTGCAGTCGCGGCAGCGGTAGGCGTAGGTGGGCATGGCTTGATTATCGCTGGCGGGCCGCGTTGGTGGGAAGCTGTCCGGGTGGATGTGCCCCAGTACGCGGATGTTCCGCACCTCGGCCAGGTCGTTCCCGCCCTGCTCGGCGCGCTGGGAGTGCCCGGCGAGGACGGCGGCCTGGCATTGCCCGAAGCCCGCAGCGCCTGCGTGCTCCTCATCGACGGCCTCGGCTGGGAACTGCTCGCCCAGCATGCCGCGGACGCCCCCGTCCTCACCGAACTGGCCAGCAGTCCCCTGCGAGTCGGCTTCCCGTCGACCACCGCGGCCGGCGTCGCCGCGATCGGCACCGGCTTGGCGTCCGGCGAGCACGGCATGGTCGGCTACACCTTCGAGATTCCCGGCGCCGGCGTCATGAACGCCCTGCGCTGGCGCTCCCACGACGACGGCAGCGATCTGCGAGGCGCCCTGCCCCCACGCGAAGTTCAACCCCTGCCGACGACCTTCGAACGCGCCGCCGCCGCGGGAATCGAGGCCGCGGTGGTGTCTTCGGCGCATTTCGCCAACACAGCCTTGACTCAAGCGACCCAAAGCGGAGCCCGCTACGCCGGCGTCCACGCACTGGGCGACCTGGCCGCGCGGACCTTGGACGTACTGGCTTCGCGGTCGTTTTGCTATGCCTACCACAGTGAATTAGACCTGCTGGGCCACCTGTACGGCCCCGGCTCGACGGCCTGGCGGATGCAACTCCGGCACGTCGACCGCCTGGTGGAGTCCATTGTGGACGGACTGCCCGCCGGTGCGGTGCTGGCGGTGGTGGCGGACCACGGAATGGTGACCGTCGAGGAGAAACTGAACCTGGAGGACACTCCGGCGCTGCTGTCGGGAGTCCGCGCTTTCGGCGGCGAAGTCCGTGCGCGGCACGTCTACACGGAACCCGGCGCGACGGCGGATGTCGTGGCGGCGTGGCGCGAGGTGCTGGGCTCGCGGGCCTGGGTCCTGCCGCGCGACGAGGCGATCGCGGCAGGCTGGTTCGGCGCCGCGGTGAGCGACCGGGTGCGTCCGCGGATCGGCGACGTCGTCGCGGCGGCGACCGGAACGTTCGGCATGGTCCGCGAACTGGCCGAGGCGGTGGAGTCGAATCTGGTGGGCCAGCACGGTTCGCTGACGTCGGCGGAACAGCTGGTCCCGCTGGCGATCGCGCGGGGCTGATTTCGCTCCGCGGCTTGGGGCGCGGCTGCGCGGGTCAGGCGGGTGATCACGAAGTTTGATTCGCGTGACGGTTCCCGGGCGCGCCGCTCAGCAGGCACTATTCCTTCGGGACAACGCAGGTCCCACCTGGTGGGCCGCCCCGCCGACGCCCAGTTACCGTGGCTGCGTGCCCAGACGCAATCGACCCGGCCGAGGCCGTCCCGCTTCCGGCGAGCGGCCGGACGCCGGTGCGGTCAGCGGCTGGGCCCGCAGCGAATCCGGTCCCGACGGGGACTGGCTGGTGCGCACCGTCCCCGGCTCGCAGGCCGCCAAGACTTACCGTTGTCCCGGCTGCGACCACGAGATCCGCCCCGGCGTCCCGCACCTGGTCGTCTGGCCCGCGGACGAGACCGGCGGCGTCGCGGATCGCAGGCATTGGCATCGACCCTGCTGGGAGGCTCGGGCCCGGCGTCGGCCGAACCGGCGTTGGTGAGGGGAAACCGTTACCGCGAAAGGGCTTCTTTCCGCCGCGCGCGGTGCCGCCGGACCGCGTCGCGGTTGACGCAGGCGTGCGTGCAGTAGCGCTGCGTCCCGCTGCGAGTGAAGTCGACGAACGCGCGGCGGCATTCCGTCGCGGCGCAGCGGCCGAGGCGGTGCAGGCTGGTCGATGTCAGGTACTGCGCCGCCGCCACCGAGGTGACCGCGCGCAGCACCGCGGGCAGGCGCATCCCGTCGTCCCGGTAGTGCAGGTGCCAGCTGTAGCCGTCGTGCTCGGTGATCCTCGGGTAGGCGGCGGCCTCGGCCAGCAGGGCGTTCAGCAGCCGCACCCGCTCCGTCTCGTCCGTGGCGTCGACGACCTCGATCCACCGGTCGAGAAAAGCGCACACCTCGGGAAAGTCCTCGCCGGCGACCGGCGGGACCGGGCCCATCTCCGGCTCGTCCCAGCGTTCGACCAGGTCGGCGAGGTTCGCGGGACGGTCGTTGGCGAGGCCGGTCACAAACTTGAGGTAACTCCGGTGGTAAGAGTTGTGCGGCATAAGACCATTACATCACGATCGTGGGCATGTCTCATTCGACGAGTCGCGCCGAACCCTCGGTCGCCGCGCCGTCCTGGGTTCCGTTGATCGCCGCGTGCGTCGGGACGTTCCTGCTGCTGGTCTACACCAGCATCGTCACCGTCGCGCTGCCCGGGATCGGGACGGAACTCGGCGCGGGATACGGCCAGCTGCAATGGATCGTGGACGTCTTCACCGTCGCGCTCGCCGGACTGCTGCTGGGCTTCGGTTCGCTGAGCGACCTGCTCGGCCGCAAGCGCGTCTACCTCGCCGGGCTGATCCTGTTCTCCCTCGCGACGCTCGTCTGCGGCCTGGCCGGAACGCCGGGCGAGCTGATCGCCGCGCGGCTCGTGCAGGGCGTCGCGGGCGCGGCGATGTTCGCGACGATCCTGCCGCTGGTCGGGCTGACCTACGAAGGCCGCGACCGGGCCCGGGCGTTCGCGGTCTGGGGGACGGTCGCCGGAGTGGCCAGCGCGGTGGGCACTTTCTCCGGCGGCGTGCTCGCGCAGTTGCTTGGCTGGCGGTGGATTTTCTTTGTCTCCCTGCCCCTGTGCGTCGTCGCGATCATCATGGCAGCGACGTCGTTGAAGGAAAGCCCGCGAGCGCGCGGCCGCGGCGTCGACTGTCCGGGCATCGTCACGTTCTCGCTCGCCGCGACGGGCCTCGCCTACTCCATCATCACCGGCGGCGATCGCGGATGGCTTTCCGCCGGCGCGGTGATCGGATACCTGGTGACAGTGGTTGCCATCGCGGCGTTCGCGGTGGTGGAACGCCGTAGCGGCGCGCCGATGGTGCCGACCAGTCTGTTCGCGACGCGCCGGTTCGTCGGCGTACTGCTCGTCGCGTTCAGCTACTACTTCGCCGGATTCGGCGCGCTGCCAGTGATTTCGCTGTGGCTGCAGAACGCGACCGGCCTGAGTCCGGCGGCGACGTCGGCGGTGCTGGCGCTGCAGGTGGTGGTGTTCGTCGTGGTGTCGGCGCTGATCAGCGGACGGCTGCACACCAGGTCGCCGGGCCGGGTGCTGGGCGGCGCGACGGCGTTGCTCGGCCTCGGTTGCCTGACCGCGGTCGCCGTGCTGCTCAGTCCGACCTGGATCGCCCTGCTGCCGGCGCTGATCCTGACCGGAATCGGCGCGGGCATCGTGTCCCCGGTCTTCCCGGCGGTCGCGATCGCGTCGGTGCCCGCGGAATACGGCGGCACGGCCGGTGCGGCCGCGAACAGTTCCCGGCAACTCGGGCTGGCGCTCGGAATCGCGGTGTCCGGAGCGGTCTACGCGACCCGAGAGGAGGGGAGCAAAGGGGCGACGCACGGGCTGGTGCTGGTGTTGCTGCTGTGCGGTGTGATCGCGGCAGTGAGCGGTCTCGTCGGCGGATGGTTGTTGCGGGACAACACCAACCGCCGCAGCGACGGATGACTTGTCCGGCGGCGAGTTCCAGCGCGTCAAGCTGGCGAGCGAACCGCGGCGGCGGTCCGCGGCCGGGTCCGCCTTACCGCCGAAAATGCCGCGAAACCGCCCCCTCGTACTCCTCTTGCACGTACTCCGTGAACCCCAGCTTCTCCACCACCCGCAGCGACGGCGTGTTCGTCACCGCCACGCTGATCAGCACCGGAATCGCCGGAATCTCCCGCTCCGCCCACTCCACCGACGCCCGCGCCGCCTCCGCCGCGTAACCCTTCCCCCACGCCGACGGCCGGAAGCGGTACGCCAGGTTCAGCACCTTCTCGCCCCGGAACTCCCGGTTGCGCACGCCGGCCATGCCGATCACCTCCGACCCGTCGGAGGATTCCGGCCTGCCCCGCTCCCGGACCGCCAGGTAGCCGTAGCCGAACTCCGCCCAGTGCTCGAGCCAGCTGTCGAACATCACCAGGGTGGTCGCGGTGTCCGGCGGACGCGGGTTGTACCGGTTCGTCTCCGGGTCGCTCTGGATCTCCACCACCGCTTGCCGGTCGGTCTCCACGAAGTGCCGCAGCACCAGCCTTTCCGTCACGATCTCTGTCACGCCCCCGACCATAACGACGGGGTCCGACAAAAACCGAAGCGACAACGGCGACAATCTCCGCCATGACCGAACTGCCGTTGGTGCTCCTGCACGCCTTCCCGCTCGACGCCCGCATGTGGGACCCGGTCCGCGCGCCTCTGGCGGAACGTCTCCGGGTCATCACGCCCGACCAGCGCGGTCTCGGCCGGAGCCCGTTGCCGGAGACCGAAGCCGAGCCGGATCTCGCCGACGCCGCCACGGACGTCGTCGCGCTCCTCGACAAGCTCGAACTCGATCAGGTGGTTCTCGGCGGCTGTTCGATGGGCGGCTACCTCGCGCTGGCCGTCCTGCGGCTGGCTCCCGAGCGCGTCGGGGGACTGGTCCTCATCGACACCAAAGCCACCGCCGACACCCCCGAAGCCGCGCAGACCAGGCTCGACGTCGCGAACCGCGCGGAGGCCGAGGGCGTCAAAGACTGGCTGGCCGACGCGAACCTGCCGAACCTGCTCGCCGACACCGCGTCCGCCGACGTCCGCGCGCGCGTGCGCGAATTGATCGACGCGCAGCCGCCGTCCGGAGTCGCCTGGGCCGCGCGGGCGATGCGCACCCGGCCCGATTCCGTTGACCTGCTGCGCGAAACCGATGTCCCGGCGCTCGTCATCGTGGGGGAGCGGGACGCGATCACGCCGCTCGACGCCGCCAACACCATGGTCGAAGCGCTGCCCGACGCGACTCTCGCGGTCCTTCCCGACGTCGGGCACCTGACGCCGCTGGAGGACCCGGCAGGCGTGGTCGAAGCGATCCTCGGCTGGGTCAGCTGAAGTATTCGACGGCTGCGGCGCGCGCTTCGGCGAAGCGGTGTGGGAAACGCTGTGCGATCAAGAAGCGCCACGCCACCGCGAAGAGCGAGCGAAGCTGCGTACACGTCGCGAGAACGGCTTCGTCGGCTTCGCCCGGGTACGCGGCGAGGAACTCCGGCCCGCCTTGTCGCGCCAGGATCGCCAGGTCCCATTCGAGTGGTCCGCGCCAGGTGTCCTCGAAGTCGAGCCAGCACGGACCGTCGGCGGTCTCGATGAGGTTGCCGGGGTGCGCGTCGCCGTGCAGAGCCTGGACCGGGCCGGACGGCAGCAGCGCCGCGAGCCGTTCGGTTTCCGCGCGGATCCGGCCGGCGAAGCCGGCCAGCAGCGAACCGTTGCGGGAGACGGTGTCCAGAATTTCGTCGACCGGGCCGCGGGAGGGCAGCTCGCCCGGGTAATCGCGCAACGCGGCATGGACCCGGGCGAGCGATCGGGCGGTCTCGTCCGGCCCGTGCCGATGGTCCGGATCGTGCGGGGTCCAGTGCCAGAGCGTGACCGGCAGACCCTCGGCGAAATGCGGTCCGGCCGGGGGATCCGCGGCCGGTGAGACGACGCGCACACCACGTTCGGTGAGGTAGGCCGAAAGGGCGACGTCCCGCTCGAGCCAGGCGGTCGCGTCCGGCCGCAGCAGCCGGGTGGTGGCCGGGACCCGCGCCACGACCGGACCCATCCTCACCAGCACGTTCGAGCGCTCGTGCAGCACCCGCGCGGAGCCGGTGGGGAGACCGAACCGGCGGCCGGCGGCGAGCGCGGAGGAGACCGCCGCGGCGCGGTACGAGTCGGTCACGCGGTGATCTAACCAGCCGGTGCGAGCGACTGTCGGTACCGAGGGCTACGATCCCCTTAACCGCCCGGATCAGGCCCGCCTGAGCCCGAGCGCCCCGAAGTTGACCACCACAAGGTTGCAGTGTTGGAGGCAGGAGTGACGGCCGTAGCCCCCAAGCCGATCGCAACGCGCCCGTATCCCGCGCGCGAGACGGCAAAGGGTTCGTACCTGCTGCGGTTGTTCCGCACGACGGACCACAAGCAGATCGGGATCATGTATCTGGTCTCGTCGTTCGCCTTCTTCATGATCGGCGGCGCGATGGCCATGCTCATCCGGACGGAGCTCGCCCAGCCGGGGCAGCAGTTCCTGTCGCAGGAGCAGTACAACCAGCTGTTCACCATGCACGGCACGGTGATGCTGCTGCTGTACGCGACGCCGAGCCTGTTCGGGTTCGCGAACTTCATCCTGCCGCTGCAGATCGGCTCGCCCGACGTGGCGTTCCCGCGGCTGAACGCGTTCTCCTACTGGCTGTTCCTGTTCGGCAGCCTGATCGTGCTGTCCGGCTTCCTGACGCCCGGCGGCGCCGCCGACTTCGGCTGGTTCGCCTACACGCCGCTGTCGGACGCCATCCACTCGCCCGGCGTCGGAGCCGACCTGTGGATCGCCGGCCTCGCGGTGTCCGGTCTCGGCACGATCCTCGGCGCGGTCAACATGATCACCACGGTGGTCTGCCTGCGCGCGCCCGGCATGACGATGTACCGGATGCCGATCTTCACCTGGAACATCCTGATCACGAGCATCCTGATCCTGCTCGCGTTCCCGATCCTCACCGCGGCCCTGTTCGGCCTGCTGGCGGACCGGCATCTCGGCGCCCACGTGTTCGACCCGGCCAACGGCGGGGTGATCCTGTGGCAGCACCTGTTCTGGTTCTTCGGCCATCCAGAGGTCTATATCGTCGCGCTGCCGTTCTTCGGGATCGTGTCGGAGATCTTCCCGGTCTTCAGCCGCAAGCCGGTGTTCGGCTACAAGGGCCTGGTCTTCGCGACGCTGTCGATCGCGGCGCTGTCGGTGGCGGTGTGGGCGCACCACATGTACGCGACCGGCGCGGTCCTGCTGCCGTTCTTCTCCTTCATGACGTTCCTCATCGCGGTCCCGACCGGCGTGAAGTTCTTCAACTGGATCGGCACGATGTGGAAGGGCCAGCTGTCCTTCGAGACGCCGATGATCTTCTCGATGGGCTTCATCGTCACGTTCCTCTTCGGCGGTCTGACCGGCATCATGCTGGCCGCTCCGGCGATCGACTTCCACGTGTCGGACAGCTACTTCGTGGTGGCGCACTTCCACTACGTCCTCTACGGCACGATCGTGTTCGCGACCTTCGCCGGGATCTACTTCTGGTTCCCGAAGATCACCGGCCGGATGATGGACGAGAAGCTCGGGAAGTGGCACTTCTGGACCACGTTCATCGGCTTCCACACCACGTTCCTGGTGCAGCACTGGCTGGGCGCGGAAGGCATGCCGCGGCGCTACGCGGACTACCTGGCCAGCGACGGATTCACCACGCTGAACACGATCTCCACGATCGGCGCGTACATCCTCGGCGCGTCCACGCTGCCGTTCATCTGGAACGTGTTCAAGAGCTACCGGTACGGCGAAATCGTCACGGTCGACGACCCGTGGGGCTACGGCAACTCGCTCGAGTGGGCCACGTCCTGCCCGCCGCCGCGGCACAACTTCACCGAACTGCCCCGCATCCGCTCCGAGCGCCCCGCGTTCGAGCTGCACTACCCGCACATGGTCGAACGCCTGCACGCGGAAGGCGAAATCGGCTTCTTCGGCAAGGCCAAGCACGTCGCGGCCCCGTCGCAGAAGCTCGTGGACGCCACCATGCCGGGCGACCACAGCAAGGACAACGCGAGCGAGCAGTAACGACGCTCGGAACAGTCGCACGGCGCGTGCCCGGTCGAGGATTTTCTCGGCCGGGCACGCGCCGTTTTTCGTGCCGGAGAGGGGCTGTCGAGGCGTGTGGGCGGCGGTGCTGACCCGACGCGCCGGCCACTCGCTGCTCGCTGCGCCGCCCCATCCCGCGCCGCTGGGCCTCACCCCGGGACGGCCCGGCCGCCCTTCGCCGAGACCGCCATCCGCCGCTGTGGTCCTCGGTCCTGGGCCCCGACCTCGCACGGCAGCACACGCCTTGACCCGGCTCTCAGTCCCGCACATCGCCCGTTAGTGGCACCCGCGGTGTGAAGCGCGGCACGGGGGCGTTCTGCCCGCCGCCGCTGGAGGCCAGACTGGGCGTGCCGACTCGCCGTGGCCTAAGCGTCGGTGCCGAGACGAACGAGGGATACCGAACCAGTGAGCCAGACTCCCGTCCTCATCACCACGACCGGTCCGGACAAGCCCGGGGTCTCGTCCGTGCTGTTCGCCGTGCTCACGCGGCACGACGTGGACGTGCTCGACATCGAGCAGGTGGTCATCCGCGGGCAGCTCGTGCTCGGCGTGCTCGCCGGCGTCTACCGCGACCCGGAGGGGCTCCAGGAGTCCGTCGAGCAGGCGATGGCGACCGTCGGCATGGAGGTCGAGGTCCGCATCGGCGACGCGATCGGCGCGGATCCGTTCGCGCTCGGCCGGCGCGATTCGTCGCACGTGCTCGTCCTGCTCGGGCGTCCGGTGACGGCGCGGGCGTTCTCCGAGATCGCGCGGCGGCTGGCGGGCGTCGGGGCGAACATCGACTCGATCCGCAGCGTCGCCGACTACCCGGTGACCGGGCTCGAGCTGTACGTCTCGGTGCGCGAAGACAGCGAAGCGGCCGACGCCGAGCTCCGGTCGATGCTGGCCGACGCGGCGCCCGAGGCCAACATTGACATCGCCGTCGAGCGCGCGGGAATCACGCGCCGGGCGAAGCGGCTGGTGGTCTTCGACGTCGATTCCACGCTCGTGCAGGGCGAGGTCATCGAGATGCTCGGCGCGTACGCCGGGGTCGAGGAGCAGGTCCGCGAGATCACCGAGGCCGCGATGCGCGGCGAGCTGAACTTCGCGGAGTCGCTGGAACGGCGCGTCTCGCTGCTGGCCGGGCTGCCCGCCGGCGTGATGGACGAGGTCGCGGCGAAGCTGGAGCTGACTCCGGGCGCGCGCACGACCGTCCGGACGCTCAAGCGCATGGGTTTCCGCTGCGGCGTCGTGTCCGGCGGGTTCACCCAGGTCATCGACCATCTCGTGGACGATCTCGGCCTCGATTTCGCGGCGGCCAACGAACTGGAAGTCGTCGACGGCAAGCTCACCGGCCGCGTCGTCGGCGACATCGTGGACCGCGCGGGCAAGGCGACCGCGCTGCGCCGGTTCGCCGGTGAGTACGGGATTCCGCTGGGCGCGTGCGTCGCGGTCGGCGACGGGGCGAACGACATCGACATGCTCGCCGCGGCAGGCATGGGCGTCGCGTTCAACGCCAAGCCCGCGCTGCGCGAGGTCGCCGACACCGCGCTCTCGCACCCGTACCTCGACGCGGTGCTGTTCGTCCTCGGGGTCACGCGCGCCGAGGTCGAGGCGGCGGACGCGGCCGACGGACTCGAATTGGCCCGCCCGTGAACCCTCTGCTCGAACCGCTGCGCAGCCGGTACGCCTCGTGGCTCGGCCTCCCCGCCGAGGACACCGCGGACACCTCCTATGAGGACCCGGACGAGGTCCGCGCGATGCCGATCATCCTGCGGATCGAACGCGCCGAACCGCCCGGCCGGACGGCGCTGCTCGAAGCGGCCGCCGCGGCGGCGCTGGCGGTGTGCCTGGACGAACGCGTCGAGCCCGGCGGCGAATGGGCCGAGCCGGTGCAGGCGTGGCTCGACAACCGCATCCGGAAAGTCGCGCGCCGGGCTCGCGGCGCGCACTGGCAGGCGGTGCTCGACCTGCCGGGCATCACCATCGAGGTCGACGGCGCGCAGGCGCGGGCGCTCGTGCCCGGGCGCGTAAAGGAGGCCCCGAAAGAGGTCTCGCGGCTGCAGATTTCCGGCAGCGAACTGCCCGCCGACACCCCCGGCCCGGCCCCGGCCGACGTCCCGCTGCTGATGCTGAACCCGGACGTCCCGATGACCGTCGGCAAGGCGTCCGCGCAGGTCGGGCACGCCACGATGATCCTCGCGTCGCTGCTGCCGGACGACGAACTGGCGGCGTGGGCGGCGAAGGACTACCGCGTCGCGGTCCGGACGCCCAGCCCGGCGCGGTGGAAGGAACTGTGCCCGGTCGACGACCCGGAGGCGGGCTGGCGCGACAACCGCGTGATCGCCGTCCGGGACGCGGGCTTCACCGAGGTCGACCCCGGCACGATCACCGTGCTGGCGCAGCAGCCCGGAACATCGGCGTGACCGGCGCGGTTGCGCCAATGCAGTGATTCGACGGGTGGAAAGGCGTCTCCGATGACCTTGGAAGTACAGCGAGAAGGCACGCACAGCTTCGTCGGCCGCAACGAACGCGGTGCGGAAGTCCGGTTGGGCCGGGCCGGTGCGGAGGGTGCCTTCTCCCCAGCGGAACTCCTGCAGATCGCGGCCGCGGGCTGCTCCGCGGTGACGGCGGAACAGCTGATCACGCGGCGGGTGGGCGAGGACTCGAAGTTCCGCGTCGCGGTGACGGCCGACCGGCGCGAGGGAGCCTCGGAACTGGACGCGGTGCACGTCGCGTTCGACGTCGACGTCTCGGGCCTGGACGAGGCCCAGCGGGAGGCGCTGGCCGGTGCGGTGGACCGGGCGATCGAGCGGTTGTGCACGGTGAGCCGGACGCTGAAGAAGGCCATTCCGGTGACGGAGACCTTCCCGACCGCTTGAGCCGCGACGGTTCTTGCGGTGAGTCGGCGAGTCGCGGCGGCGGGCGGGGTTGCTGAGCTGACGCGGCGGTGGTTCGCGTGGTGCGGTTGTCGAGCCGCGGCAGCGGGCGGGGTTGCTGAGCTGACGCGGCGGTGGTTCGCGTGGTGTGGTTGTCGAGCCGCGGTGGGCGGTTCGGGCGGTGCGATCGCCGAGCGTCGTGGCGACGGTAGTGGCAATTCGGCTCGTCGAGCTGCGGTAGCCGGATCTATCGAAGCCGCGGCTCGCCAACCCTTGTCCAGCAAGCGCTTCCGACTGGGACCGTGGTCAGCGAAAGCCTCGGCAACGAAAGCCGCAGCAGCCCGGACGCCGCCCCGGAGCGTGGAGCGGCTTCAGGGATTCTCGTTCAGCTTTGCCACACCACGTACGCCTGGTCGGCGTCCGTCGTCATCGCCTCGATGAACTTCTCGTTGTCGAAGCCGGGCAAGGTTTGCAGGCGTTCGATGAGGGCGTCCGCGGCCGGGTCGCCGCTCGGGACTGCCGTGCCTTTGCCGTCGTTGCCGACCAGCATGAAGAAGACGTCTTCGTTCCAGGGGCCGTCGGGGATGACTCTCACCATGACCGAGCTCAGTTCTGACCACGTCACAGCTTCTTCGCTGCCATCGGCGAGCCGGCGCCGCACCCCGGTGTCGTCAACACTGACGGTCCGGGATTGTGCGCTGGACGAATCCTGGGTCAACGGTGCTCCCTGTCGTGTTCGTTCCACTCACCGTACCCGCCTGTCCCGTGCGCTCGGTCAGGCGGGCGCGGCCGCGTCGAGTCGCTTCAGCGCGTCCCGTGCGACCTGCGGATCTGTTGTCGGCCAGAACGGCGGCAGCGACGCGCGCAGGAAACCGCCGTAGCGCGCGGTGGCCAGGCGGGAGTCCAGCACGGCCACCACGCCGCGGTCGGTGACCGAGCGGTGCAGCCGTCCGGTGCCCTGTGCCAGCAGCAGCGCCGCGTGCGTCGCGGCGACGGTGAGGAATCCGTTGCCGCCCCGGGCTTCCACCGCGCGTTGGCGTGCGGACGACACCGGATCGTCCGGGCGGGGGAACGGGATCCGGTCCACCACCACGAGCTGCAGCGACGGCCCGGGCACGTCCACGCCCTGCCACAGCGTGAGCGTGCCGAACAGGCAGGTCCGCGCGTCTTCGGAGAACTGCCGCACCAGCAACGGCGTGGCGTCGTCGCCCTGGCAGAGGATCGGGTGGTCGAGCCGCTCCCGCATCGCCTCCGCGGCCTGTTTCGCCGCGCGCATCGAGGAGAACAGGCCCAGCGTCCGGCCGCCCGCGGCTTCGACCAGCGCGGCCAGTTCGTCCATTGTGGACTCGGCGAGCCCGTCACGGCCGGGCGGCGGCAGGTGCTTGGCGAGGTAGAGGATGCCGTTGCGGCGGTGGTCGAACGGCGAGCCGACGTCCAGCCCGGTCCACTTCGGGCCGTTGTCCTCGTCGGAGGGGGCTTCCTTGTCGGTGGCGGTGCCCGGCGACTTCACCACGCGCGCGCCGCTCGGCGGGAGGCCCCATTGCCGTGCCATGGTGTCGAATTCGCCGCCCAGGGTGAGCGTCGCCGAGGTCAGCACGGTGGTGTGCTGGTTGAACACGCGCTCCCGTAACAACCCCGCGACGCCGAGCGGCGCGACTTTCAACGCGGGCGGTCGCGGATTCGCGGAGTACTTGTCCCCAGTCAGCCAGACGACGTCCCGTTGGTGAGCCAGATCCTCGTCGTACGCGTCGAGCAGCCGCACCGCGGTGTCGTGCACTTCTTCGAGCAGCGACCGAGCCAGCTTGCGCGCGGTCGCCTCGCCGACGTCTTCCTTGCGATCCGAGCCCAGCGCGGTGAGGCATTCCTTCGCCGCGTCACGCACCGCCGGGATCGCGCCCTGCAACGGCTTCGGCAGCGCGTCGAGCCTTCCGGACGGGATGTCGTCGAGGATCAGCGCGAGCCCGTCCGACGACTCCAGCAGCCGGTCCGCGATTCCCGCGTCCATCAGCTTTCCGCAGCGGCGCGCGGCGGCCGAGACCATGGCGCTGGTGAGTTCGCCGGTCGCGACGGACGTGACCCGGTCGACCAGGTCGTGCGCCTCGTCGATGATCACCAGGTCGTGGTCTGGCAGCACCTGGTAGCCCTGCAGCGCGTCGATGGCCAGCAGCGCGTGGTTGGTGACCACGACATCGGCGCGGCCCGCTTCGGCTCGCGCGCGCTCGGCGAAGCAATCGGTGCCGACTGGGCACTTCGCGGCGCCGAGGCATTCCCTTGCGGTGACGGAAACCTGCCGCCACGCCTGGTCGGACACGCCGGGCACCAGCTCGTCGCGGTCGCCGGTTTCGGTGTCCGACGTCCACTCGTGCAGCCGGGTGACTTCCTTGCCGAGCCGGGACACCGCGAACGGGTCGAACAGCTGCGCGTCCTCGGGCTCGTCGGCCGGGCCGGTGTCGAGCCGGTGCAGGCACAGATAGTTGCGGCGGCCCTTGAGGATCGCGAAGGTCGGTTCGCGCCCGAGCGGCTTCTTGAGCGCCTTGGCCAGCCGCGGGAGATCACGGTCGACCAGCTGGCGCTGCAACGCGATGGTGGCCGTGGAGACGACGACGGTGGTGTCTTTCTCCACCGCGTGCCGGATCGCGGGCACCAGGTACGCCAGCGATTTGCCGGTGCCCGTTCCCGCTTGCACGGCGAGGTGTTCGCCGGTGCGGATGGCGTGGCCGACGGCATCGGCCATCTTCACCTGGCCGGGGCGTTCAGCGCCGCCGACAGACTCCACCGCGTGGGTGAGGAGTTCGAGGACGCCGGGGAAATCGGTTCGGGCGGGCACAGCGAGACACGATAGCCGCCAGGTCCGACAGGATCTTCGATCCGGCGCGAACGGACCCCTCGCGCCGGATCGAAGATCCCGGATTCACGGCTCAGTCTTCCTTGCGGAACCGCGAAACCGCGGCCCACGCGAGCGGCAGCACACCCGCCGCGACCACGGTCTTCAGCACGTCGCCCACGAGAAACGGCGTGACGCCCTTGTCGAAAGCGGTGGCGAGGTCGAATCCGGTGGCGGCCATCAGCCACGGCACGCCGAAGGCGTAGATCACGACATTGCCGAGCACCATGGTCCCCGCCGTGCGCAGCGGAGTGCGGTCGCCGCCGCGGCGGGCGAGCGCGCCCACGAGCGCGCCGGCGAACACGAACCCGACGATGTACCCGGCCGAGGCGCCGGACAGCCCGGCGGTCCCGCCCTGGAACCACGGCACGCCGGCCGCGCCGACGAGCAAGTACAGCAGCATCGAGGCGGCGCCGCGGCGCATGCCGAGCGTCGCGCCGACGAGCAGCGCGGCGAAGGTCTGGCCGGTCATCGGCACCGGCGTGCCCGGAAGCGGGATGACCAGCTGCGCGGCCGCGCCGGTGAGCAAGGCGCCGCCGGCGACCAGCGCCAGGTCGCGCACCAGGGTGCCGGGCACGAGGTCGGCCAGCACCTGACGGCGGGCCGGGAGAGACAGTGACGACACGGGACCTCCAACCACGGAAAACGGACGTCCGGGCAGGTTATCGTCGAGCGAGGGGGCGGAACGAGACAAGTTGCGTTCCTCACCACCCCTGTCTTCCGCCACACGTCCGGGTGAGCTGCGACCGTCGACGTTTGGGACCCCTGCCGCGCTGCCGATGTCGAAGCACGGGCGAAGGGAGACAGGTCGAATGCGCGGACGGATCCTGCTGGTCACCGGGGTTCTGCTGGCTGCGGCGCCGGCGGCGGCACACGCCGATCCGCCGGTCACGTCCACCGGCTGGGGTTCCGCGGGCAGCCTCGACGTGCTGGTGGACCACGAGCACGTGGTCACCGGCGAATTAGCCCGCTGCGACGCCGACGGGCCGGCGTCCGCGCGCACTCCCGGCGGTGCGGCGGGCGAGGTCGCGGTGTTCGGGTTCGGCGGCACCAGCTGCGAGCGGAAGGGCCCGGTCGCGCAGGTGAAAACCGGCGGGCAGCGGTTCGAATCCGACCTGCTGACCCGGTACGGCGGGCCCGAGCTGAAGGTCCGCACCTATTCGGTCGGCTGCGCCACCACGACGGATTCGGGCAGCACCGGCTCGATGTCGATCGGCGAGGTCTCCGGGTTCACCATTCCGTCGTCGATCCCGGCGAACTACCGGATCACGGTCCCCGGCGGCGCGGCGGGCACGGCGCTGGCCACGATCACGCTGAACGAGACCGTGACGCCGCAGCCCGCCGACGGCAGCCTGGTCACGCACGCGGTGCACGTGAAGCTGTTCCCGCAAGGCGGTCCGGCGAGCGGGGACATCTACCTCGGCACCGCGGCGTGCAATCCGTACGGCAAGGGCGGTGCGCCCAAGCCGTGACAGGTCAGGCAGGCGGCAGCGCGGGCGTGCCGACGTAGCGCACGCCCGCCTCGTCGAAGTCCTTCAGCGTCGCGTCCACCGTCGGCTGCGAACCGCCGACGGTCAGGTCCAGCAGCACCTGCACGTTGAACCCGGCCTGAGCGGCGTCGAGGGCGGTGGCGCGCACGCAGAAGTCCGTCGCGATGCCGACGACCTCGACGTCGGTCACCTCGTGCGCGCGCAGCCATTCCTCGAGCGTCTTGCCGTCGCCGGACTTGCCCTCGAAACCGGAGTACGCGGCGGTGTACTCGCCCTTCGAGAACACCGCCTCGACCGGCACCACGTCCAGCGCCGAGTGGAACGACGCGCCCGCCGTGCCCGCGACGCAGTGCACCGGCCAGCTGGTGTTGAAGTCGGGCGTGTCGCTGAAGTGGTCGCCCGGATCGATGTGGTGGTCGCGGGTGGCGACGATGTGGGTGTAGCCGCCGTCGGCCATCCGCTGCGAGATGGCGGCCGCGGCGGCCGCCCCGCCCGGCAGGCCGAGCGAGCCTCCCTCGCAGAAGTCGTTCTGCACATCCACCACGATCAGCGCGGTTCCCATGGTCGGCTCCCTACAGAAAAGTCGTCGGTATCGCGGGCTCGCCGTGCGAGAGCTTGAGGCCCTCCCACGGCAGGCTCACCTGCGCGCGCCGCAGGCGGGCACGCGCGTCGTCCAGCGTGGGCAGATCATCCACCGGCGCGCCCTCTCGCACCAGGGGTATCTGCAGGTCGAGATCGTTCTCGCCGGGCTCCGGGCGGCCGCTGGCGGCGGTCCAGACCACTTCCTCGACCGCCGTGCCGGTGCTGCGGTGCCGGCGCAGCGCGTGCTTGCGCCCGCCCCGGGATTCCTTGTGCGCACTGCGTTTCGCGACCGGGCGGCCGTCGACCTCGACCAGCTTGTACACCATCCCGGCGGTCGGCGCGCCGGATCCGGTGACCACCGAGGTGCCCACGCCGTAGGCGTCCACCGGTTCCGCGCGCAGCGCCGCGATCGCGTGCTCGTCGAGGTCGCCGGACACCACGATCCGGGTGTCTTTCGCGCCGAGCGCGTCGAGCTGGTCGCGGGCCTTGCGGGCGAGCGGGCCGACGTCGCCGGAGTCGATCCGGATCGCGCCCAGCTCCGGGCCGGCGACGCGCACGGCCGCCTCGATGCCCGCGGTGATGTCGTAGGTGTCCACCAGAAGCGTGGTGTCCGCGCCCATCTTGCTGACCTGCGCGCGGAACGCCGCTTCCTCGCTGTCGTGCAGCAGCATGAAGGCGTGCGCGACGGTGCCGCGCGTCGGAATCCCGTAGCGGCGGCCCGCTTCGAGGTTCGACGTGGTGGCGAATCCGGCCAGGTAGGAGGCGCGCGCGGCGGCGACCGCGGCGTACTCGTGCGTGCGCCGTCCGCCCATTTCGATGATCGGCCTGCCGTGCGCCGCACCGGACATCCGCGCCGCCGCGGACGCGATCGCGCTGTCGTGGTTGAGGATCGACAGCACCAGCGTCTCCAGCACCACGGCCTCGGCGAAACTGCCGGTCACGGTGAGGATCGGCGAACCGGGGAAGTACAGGTCGCCTTCGCGGTAGCCGTCGATGTCGCCGCGGAACTCGTAGTCCGCCAGCCACGCCAGCGTTTCCGGGTCGACGACCGCGGTCTGCTCCAGCATGGTCAGCTCGGCGTCGGTGAACCGGAAGTCGGCGATCGCGTCGAGCACGCGCGCGGTGCCCGCGACGACGCCGTAACGGCGGCCGTCGGGAAGCCGCCGCGCGAAGACTTCGAACACGCACGGCCGGTCGGCCGTCCCGTCCGCGAGCGCGCTCGCCAGCATGGTCAGCTCGTAGTGGTCGGTGAGCAGCGCCGTGCTGGCGCTGGTGACCGGCTCGGGGGAACCCATGGGAGCAGCCTATTCACTCACATGGACGGACCTGGCGCGGCGTACCGGGATGGCCCCGTGACACCATGGTGTGCATGTCCACGCCTGTCGCATCCGAACAGACGCAGGTCGATCCACTCGGGGCCGAGCTGGCCGAATCCGACCAGCCCTGGCGGACGATCGTCTGGAACGACCCGGTGAACCTGATGTCGTACGTGACGTACGTCCTGCAGAAGCTGTTCGGCTACAGCCGGGACCACGCCACGAAGCTGATGCTCGACGTGCACAACAAGGGCAGGGCGATCGTGTCGTCCGGTTCGAAGGAGAAGGTGGAGACCGACGTGGCGAAGCTGCACGCGGCGGGCCTGTGGGCGACCATGGAACAGCCCTCGTGAAGGCCTGGCGGCGCAAGGGGGACGCCATCCTCGCCGGGTTCGAACAGCAGGAAGCCGCGGTGCTGCGCGGGCTGGTCGGGCAGCTCGAGGACATGCTCACCGCCCGGGCCGAGGAGGCCCCGCAGGACGAACTCGCCGAGCTGACCGGGATCCGCACCGGCCCCGCCGAATCGCCGGACGACCCGGTGCTGTCGCGGCTGCTGCCGGACTTCCACCGGCTCGACCCGGACAACCCGAGCCGCGAGGATCTCGATTCGGCTGCGGCGATGCGGTCGCTGCACGAGCCGGAGCTGCTGGAGAAGAAGGTCGGCGTCGCGAAGATCGTGCTCGACACGCTTCCGCGCGACGGCGGTTCGGTGAAGCTGACCTTCGAGCAGGCCGACGCCTGGCTCGGCGCGCTGAACGACGTCCGGCTGGCGCTGGGCACGGCGCTCGACGTCACCGAGGACATGCCCGACGAGCTGCCGGACGACGACCCCCGCGCACCCCATCTCGGCGTCTACCATTGGCTGACATGGGTGCAGGAGACGCTGATCCAGGCGCTGACCGGCTGACCGGCGGGAAAATCACCGATGTTCCGGGCGTGCTCGTAGGCCATCACGAGCGGCTCGGCGACGGTTGGGCCACCGGAACCACGGTCGTGCTCGTGCCGGACGGCGCGACCGGCGCGGTCGATCAGCGCGGCGGCGCGCCGGGAACCCGCGAAACCAATCTGCTGGAGCCGGAAAACCTGGTACAGCAGGTGAACGCGGTCTGCCTCTCCGGCGGAAGCGCGTACGGGCTCGCGGCGGCGGACGGCGTGATGCGGTGGCTGTCCGAGCGGAACCACGGGTTTCCCGTTGGCGCGCAACCGTATGAGGTCGTGCCGATCGTGCCCGCGGCGGTGCTCTTCGACCTGCCGCGCAGCGAATGGGGCAACCGGCCGGACGCCGATTTCGGTTACGCCGCTTGCGAAGCAGCCGGGGACGCCGTCGCGATGGGTACCGTCGGCGCGGGCTCGGGTGCGGTGGTCGGCTCGCTCAAAGGCGGCATCGGGACGGCGAGCGAGGTCGTCGGCGAGGTGACGGTCGGCGCGATCGTCGCGGTGAACGCGGCGGGCCAAGCGGTGGATTTCGCGACTGGGCGGGCGTTTGCCGGAGACCATGAAGTAAACGGCGAGTTCGGCGTCCGCTGGCCGGATCGTCCGGGCGAAGTGCCGGGGCAGCGGACTGACCTGAACACCACGATCGGTGTGGTGGCTTGCGATGCCGCGCTGACGAAAGCCGAAGCACGCCGGTTGACAGTCGCCGCGCAGGACGGGCTGGCGCGGGCGGTGCGTCCGGCGCATTCGATGTTCGACGGCGACACCGTTTTCGCGTTGGCGACCGGCGCGCGGGAGCTGCCGGGGGAGCCCGGGTCGTTCGCGGTGGCCGCGCGAGCGGGCGCGTTGGACGCGTTGTGCGCGGCGTCGGCGCGGGTGTTCGCGCGGGCGATGGTGCACGGGCTGTTGTCGGCGACCTCCGCGGCAGGCATCCCGGCGTACCGGGACGTGTGGCCGGGAGCGCTGGGCTGAGGTCAGAACGGGTCTTGCGGGAGCGCATCCTCGCTCCGCTCGAGGTCGGCGGCGCGCACGGTGGCCACGTACTCCTCGTCGATTTCCAGCACCAATCCGCCGAAGGACACGGTCGGCCCGAGCGAGGGATGCAGGTCCACCGGGCCCAGCTCGGTCGAGCGCGGCAGCTGTTCCCACACCGAAACCGGCTTCGACCGGCGGAAAGTGCTGCAGGCGAGCACCGTCACGTGCCGATCGGTGACCACGATGACGAAGCTCCGGTGCGCGGCCATCATCGAAATCATCAGCGATGTGGCAGGGAACACGTACTGGACGACGTCCCCCTCGGCCAGCAGGCGACGGCAGCGTTCGCGGAGCTTCGAGGACACCGGCATCCCGTTATTGTGCCCTGACCTGGGGATGAGCGGTAGCTCTCACAGTGTGGACTCGTTCGGTCCACGAACTAAGATGTCCGTGTGCTCCGGATCCGCCGTGAACTCGTCGACGAGATCGTCGCCCACGCCCGCCGTGACCACCCCGACGAAGCGTGCGGGGTGGTGGCCGGTCCTGTGGGCTCGGACCGCCCCGAGCGGTTCATCCCGATGCTGAACGCGGCCCGCTCGCCGACGTTCTACGAGTTCGACTCGGGCGACCTGCTCAAGCTCTATCGCGAGATGGACGCGAACGACGAGGTCCCGGTGGTCATCTACCACTCGCACACGGCGACCGAGGCCTATCCGTCGCGCACCGACGCGAACATCGCCGCCGAACCCGACGCGCACTACGTGCTCGTCTCGACAAGAGAGCCCGATTCGCACGAGTTCCGCTCGTACCGGATCGTGGACGCCGAGATCACCGAGGAGCCGGTCGAGATCCTCGACTAGAACTCTTGCGGAATAAAGCGCGGCGTCCGATGCGTCAGCGTGTTAGGAACCCACCGGAGGTAAGAACCATGGCCGTCACCGTGTCCATCCCGACCATCCTGCGCACCCACACCGGCGGCGAGAAGTCCGTCGAGGCGGCGGGCAAGACCGTCCTCGAGATCATCGACGACGTCGAGTCGCGGCACGCCGGGCTGAAGGCGCGCCTGGTCAAGGAGGAGAAGCTGCACCGCTTCATCAACGTCTACGTCAACGACGAGGACGTGCGCTTCTCCGGCGGGCTCGCCGCCGAGGTCAAGGACGGCGACACCCTCACCATCCTGCCCGCCGTCGCGGGCGGCGCGCGCTGAGTCGATGACTCGCTACGAGTCCCTCCTCGACGCCCTCGGCGGCACGCCGCTGGTCGGCCTGCCGCGGCTGTCGCCGACCGACGAGGTGCGGCTGTGGGCGAAGCTCGAGGACCGCAACCCGACCGGCTCGATCAAGGACCGGCCCGCGCTGGCCATGATCGAGGCGGCGGAGCGGGACGGCATCCTGCGGCGCGGGTCCACGATCCTCGAACCGACCTCGGGCAACACCGGGATTTCGCTGGCCATGGCCGCGAAGCTCAAGGGCTACGGCCTGGTGTGCGTGATGCCGGAGAACACGTCCACCGAACGCAAGCAGCTGCTGCAGGCGTACGGCGCGCGGATCGTGTTCTCGCCGGCCGCGGGCGGTTCGAACGAGGCGGTGCGGCGGGCCAAGGAGCTGGCGAAGCAGAACCCGGACTGGGTGATGCTGTACCAGTACGGCAACCCGGCCAACGCGGACGCGCACTATCGCGGGACCGGGCCGGAGCTGCTCAAGGACCTGCCGACGCTGACCCATTTCGTCGGCGGGCTCGGCACGACCGGGACGCTGGTGGGGGTCGGCCGGTACCTGCACGAGCACAAGCCGGACGTCCAGGTCATCGCGGCCGAGCCGCGGTACGGCGAGCTGGTGTACGGCCTGCGCAACCTCGACGAGGGGTTCGTGCCGGAGCTCTACGACGAGAGTGTGCTCAACGGACGCTATTCGGTGGGGGCGTACGACGCTCTCCGGCGGACGCGGGAGTTGCTGGAGCACGAGGGCATTTTCGCCGGGATCTCCACGGGCGCGGTGCTGCACGCGGCGCTCGGGGTCGCGGAGAAGGCCGCCGCTCGCGGCGAGAAGGCGGACGTGGCCTTCGTGGTCGCGGACGCCGGCTGGAAGTATCTGTCGACCGGCGCGTATTCCGGGTCGCTGGACGAAGCGGCAGAACGGCTTGACGGTCAGCTCTGGGCCTGACCTTCCGTGAGGGGAACCCTGCGGGACTCTGATTCCCTCAGGGTTCCCCTCACGGCAGTAATCCCGCGACGAGTGCGCGGACGCCTCGTTCGTAAGTGTCTTGTGCGGTAAGGGTTTCCCAGCGCGGTCCGATCTCGGCGAGCGCCGGGAACTCCGTCGCGTCCAGTTCCGCGAAGACTCGCTCGCGGTAGGTGTCGCCGCCCCGATCCCGTCGGCGCGCGGCGGCCGCGCGGGAACTGATCTCGCCCAGCGTGTAGTGCCACACCGCTCGGTAGACCTCCACCGCCGCATCGGCCGGCAGGCCCGCTTTTGCCGCCGCCGCAACGATTTTCTCCGGGTACCACAGCCCTCCGACTGACAGCAGGTCGTCGGAGCGCAGCACGTCCACGATCCACGGGCAGCCCGCCAGCCCGTCCCGCATCGCCTTCGCGACAGCGACGATCCTCTCCGCCGGTTCCTCGGGGAGGTTCTCCGGCCGAGGCATCTCGCGGTGCGCGTAGTCGTCCAGCAGCAGCAGAAGCAGGCCCTCTTTGTCGCGCACGTGGTGGTACAGCGCCATCGCCGTGCTGCCGACCTCGCGGGCGAGCCGCCGCATGGTCAACGCGTCGACGCCGTCCTCCTCGATGACCCGGTGAGCGGCGGCCACGATGTCGGCTTTGGAGATCTTCGGCGGTCGGCCGGTGCGCGCTGGCATGTCGCCATGCTACTTTTTATACATGTATAGAAACTACTGGGGGACGGTCGCCGCGCTGGCGTTCGCGGTGGCGGTCGGGACTTTGCAGATGACCGTGGTGGTGCCGTTGCTGCCGCGGCTGCAGCTCAAGCTGAGCGTGCCGCTGAGTTCGGTGTCGTGGGCGCTGACCGCCGGGCTGCTGGCGGGCGCGGTCGCGATTCCGCTGGTCGCGCAGCTCGGCGACCTGTACGGCAGGCGCGCGATGTCGCTGGTCGTGCTGGCGTTGCTGGTCGGGGGATCGGTGCTGGCGGCCGTGGCGGGCTCGCTGCCGCTGCTGGTCGTCGGCCGGATTCTGCAGGGGACGGCCGCGCCGTTGCTCCCGCTGGCGATCGGCCAGGTCAGGACCGTTTTGCCGGCCCGATCGCTGCCGACCGCGATCGGCGTTCTGAGCGCGACCATCGGCGCGGGCAGCGGCGGCGGGATGATCCTCGCCGGGCTCGCCGGTGGCGATCACCAGCTGGTGTTCTGGGTGCTGGCGGGCCTCGGCGTAGTGGCGTTCGCGCTGGTCGCCGCGGTTAAGGAGGACCGGACGGCCGCGGTGCGGAGCGGTTCGCCGGATCTGCTGGGCGCGGTGCTGGTGTCGGGATGGCTGATCTGCCTGCTGCTGGCGATCAGCAAGGGTTCCGAATGGGGCTGGGGGACCGTCGGGCTGCTGGTCGCGGCCGTGGTGCTGGCGGCGGTGTGGATGGTGACGGCGCGGCGTACGAAGACGCCGTTGATTGAGATTCCTATGCTGCTGCACCGAAAAACGGTCGGCGCGACGGTGGCGTCGTTCCTGCTCGGCTTCGCGCTGTTCGCCACGATCATGACGCTTTCGGCGTACGCGCAAGGCGTGCTCAAGGCGTCGGTGTTGCAGGTGGGCCTCTATCTCTTGCCGACGACGATCCTGATGCTCGTGGTTTCCGTGCTGGCTGGTTCGTTGATGCGCCGGTTCAGTGCGCCCGCGCTGGTCGCCGGCGGTTCGGCGGTGGTGCTGGTGGCCGCGTTGTGGCTGACGACGTTGCCGGGGGACGGGCTCGGGCTTTATGCCGTCGCGGCGGTGCTGGGGCTGGGGATCGGGCTCGGGTACGCCGCTCTGGGGACGATGGCGGTCGAGCACGTCGAGCCCGCGAAAACGGCCGCCGCCGGCGGGATCAACGCGCTGGTTCGGGTGGTGGGCAGCAGTCTCGCCGGAGCGGTCGGCGCGGTGGTGTTGTCGGCCGGGGGTCCTGGATGGAGCTTCGCGGTGGCGGCAGTGGCCGCGCTGCTTTCCGCCTTGTTCGCCGCAGCCTACGGAAACTTGCTCCGGAAGCCAGCAATGGCGTGACTGCCGGTCCGTGAGGGCCACCTTCACGGACTCTGAGTCCCTCAGGGTTCCCCTCACGACCCGCACGACCCCGCGTGGCCGGGCCCTGCCGTGAAGGACTCCTTGAAGGAATCTGATTCCCTCAAGGAGTCCTTCACGGCAGGTCACCCAGGGCCAAGTTCAGGGATTTCTCCCGAGGCCGTCCGCTTCCCGCCGACGTAGCCTGAGGGCGTGAGCACACTGCCTCCCCTCCCGCCGACGTCGCCGCCGCCCGCTGCCGGCGGCGGCAAGCCGGTCGACGCCGCGAAGCGCATCCTGCCGCCCAATCCCAAGGCCGCGGCGTTCGTCGCGCTGGGGTTCGTGGCGGTGCTGTACCTCGTGGAACTGCTCGACGTGATCCTGCCCGGCGAGTTCACCCACGGCGGGATCCTGTCGCGGGACGCCTCCAGTCTCGACGGCATCCTCTGGGCGCCGCTGCTGCACGCGGGCTGGTCGCACCTGTTCTCCAACACAGTCCCGGTGCTGATCTTCTCCTTCCTCGCGATGGCCGCGGGCATCGGCCGGTTCGCCGTGGTCACCGCGATCATCTGGCTGGTTTCCGGGCTCGGGGTGTGGCTGGTCGGACCGTCGAACGCCTACACCGTCGGCGCGTCCGGGCTCGCCTTCGGCTGGCTCGCGTACCTGCTGGTGCGCGGCCTGTTCCACCGGTCGCTCGCGCAGATCGCGGTCGCGGTCGTGCTGCTGGGCATCTGGAGCGGGATGCTCTGGGGCCTGCTGCCCGGCAACCCCGGCATCTCCTGGCAGGGCCACCTCTTCGGCGCGCTGGCCGGCATCCTCGCCGCGTGGCTGACCTCACGCGGCGAACGCGTCAAATCCCCGAAGATCGAGCCGACGACCCCGGGTAACCTCGGGGGGTGAGTTCTCCCGGCGCGCCCATCGGTGTTTTCGACTCCGGCGTCGGCGGGCTCACCGTCGCACGCTCGATTCTCGAACTGCTGCCTGCCGAACAGCTCCGCTACGTCGGCGACACCGCGCGCAACCCGTACGGCCCGTTGCCCATCGCCACCGCTCGCGAGTACGCGCTCGCCGCTCTCGACGACATGGTCGAGAGCGGGGTGAAGGCGTTGGTGATCGCGTGCAACACAGCGTCCGCCGCCTGTCTTCGCGACGCGCGCGAACGCTACGACGTACCAGTCATCGAAGTGGTCCTTCCCGCGGCGCGCCGGGCCGCCGTCGCCACGCACACCGGACGCGTCGGCCTGATCGGCACCGAGGGCACTGTGCGTTCGAGGGCGTACGACGACGCCTTCGCCGCCGCGCCGGACGTACGCCTCACCAGTGTCGCCTGCCCGCGCTTCGTGGACTTCGTGGAGCGCGGCATCACGACTGGCCGACAGATTCTCGGCCTGGCACAGGGTTATCTGCAGCCGTTGCTCGAAGCCGAGGTGGACACGCTCATCCTCGGCTGCACGCACTATCCGCTGCTGTCCGGCGTGCTGCAGATCGTGATGGGACAGGACGTCACGCTCGTCTCCAGCGCCGACGAAACCGCCAAGGACCTCTACCGCGTGCTGACCGAACTCGACCTGCTCGCCGAGCGCGACGAGCCGCCGAAGCACGAGTTCCTCGCCACTGGTTCGCCGGAACCGTTCGCCCGCTTGGCGCAGCGGTTCATGGGCTTCGCGCCGGGCGCGCTGGACCCGGTCCGCGCGTGACGCTGCGGTGCCGCTGTGCGGAGTTAGGGTGACGGGGTGCGACTGACGATCCTCGGGTGTTCGGGCAGCATCCCCGGGCCGGACGCCGCCGCGTCCGGGTATCTCCTGGAGGCGGAGGGCTACCGGCTCGGTCTCGAGCTGGGCACCGGCACGTTCGCCCAATTGCAGACTGTGCTGGACCCGTTCGACCTGGACGCACTCGTCCTTTCGCACCTGCACGCCGACCACTGCGCCGACGTCAACTCGCTGACAGTGCTTCGCCGCTATCACCCGGCGCCGCCGTATCCCGCCCGGCCGCGGCAGTTGCCGCTGTACGCGCCAGCAGAAGCGCCTTCGCGTCTCGCGCACGCGTACGCGGCCGACGCCGCCGAGCGCGCCGCTGCGGATCTGTCGGACGTGTACGAGTTCCACGAGCTGCGCGAAGAGACGATCGAAATCGGCCCCTTCGACGTGACCGCCGTCGCTGTGTACCACCCGACGCCAGCTTTCGGCCTGCGCATCGCGTACGGCGGCACCATTCTCGCGTACACCGGCGACACCGGGCTGTGCCGTGGTCTGGGCGAACTGGCCGACGGTGTCGATGTCCTGCTCTCCGAAGCGTCCTGGACCGATGCCGCCGACCGTCCGAAAGGCGTGCACCTCTCCGGGAAAGAAGCCGGTGAACTGGCCAAGGACGCCGGGGTCGGCCGTCTGCTGCTGACCCACGTCGCCCCGTGGACCGACCGGAATGGCGTCCTGGCCGAGGCCAAAGCCGTGTTCCCGGATGCCGAGCTGGTGACGCAAGGCGCGGTCTACGACCTCTGACCGCGAAAGTGTCAGGGGTACGTCCTAGAGTGCTCCCCGTGGCTAGAAAAGATGGCAGGAACGACGACCAGCTCCGCGAAGTGAAGCTCACCCGCGGGTTCCAGAAGTGGCCTGCCGGGTCGGTGCTCGTCGAGTTCGGCAACACCAGGGTGCTGTGCGCGGCGAGCGTGACCGAGGGCGTGCCGCGCTGGCGCGCCGGGTCCGGTCTCGGCTGGGTCACCGCCGAATACGCGATGCTTCCGTCCGCGACCAACACCCGCAGCGACCGCGAAGCCGTGAAAGGCCGGATCGGCGGCCGGACGCACGAGATCTCCCGGTTGATCGGCCGCTCCCTGCGCGCTTGCATCGACCTGGCCGCGCTCGGCGAGAACACCATCGTCATCGACTGCGACGTGATCCAGGCGGACGGCGGCACCCGCACCGCCGCGGTCACCGGCGGCTACGTGGCCCTGGCGGACGCGATCACCTGGCTGGGCGCGGCGAACCGGCTCAACGACCCCCAGCCGCTGTCGTCCTCGGTGGCCGCGGTGAGCGTCGGCGTCGTGGACGGCCGGGTGCGCCTCGACCTGCCGTACGAGGAGGACTCGCGCGCCGAGGTCGACATGAACGTGGTCGCCACCGACGCCGGAACCCTCATCGAGGTGCAGGGGACCGGCGAGGGCGCCACCTTCGCTAGGTCCACTTTGGACACCATGCTGGACCTTGCGCTCGCCGGCTGCGAGGAATTGACGCGCCTGCAGAACGAAGCGCTGGCGCTGCCGTACCCGGGCGAGCTGCCGGAACCGCGGCCGGACAAGAAGAAGGGCCAGAAGTGACCAAGCTGCTGCTGGCCACCCGGAACGCGAAGAAACTGGGCGAACTGCGCCGGATCCTGGAAGCGGAAGGCATCCAGGGCGTCGAGGTGCTCGGCCTGAACGACGTCGAGGAGTTCCCGGAAGCCCCGGAAACCGCCCCCGACTTCGAAGGCAACGCGGCGGCCAAAGCACGGGACGCGGTAGCCGCCACCGGTTTGCCCGCCATCGCGGACGACTCGGGCCTGACCGTCGACGCCCTCAACGGCATGCCCGGTGTCCTCTCGGCTCGCTGGTCCGGCCGACACGGCGACGACGAAGCGAACCTGAACCTGGTGCTGGCGCAGCTGACCGACACCCCGGACGAGCGCCGGGGCGCGGCCTTCGTCTGCGCCGCCGTGCTGGCGCTCCCGTCCGGCGAGGCCACCACGGTCCGCGCCGAATGGCGAGGCACGCTGACGAGGGAAAAGCACGGAACCAACGGTTTCGGCTACGACCCGATCTTCGTGCCGGAAAACGAAACGAAAACCAGCGCGGAACTTTCCCCGGCGGAAAAAGACGCCGCCTCGCACCGGGGCAAAGCCCTGCGCGCACTTCTGCCGGCTTTGCGGAAACTGGCCGACGCATAACTGCCGGGTCCGCCCCGGAGCCGCGCTGGTGGCTCCGGGGCGGGGCTCGGGCTAGTCTCGGCTGGTATGTGCGCCAATATCGTCCTAGCCGAAGACGATCCCAAACAAGCGGAACTGGTCCGCCGCTACCTGGAACACGAGCAGCACACCGTCACCGTCGCGCCCACCGGCGAAGCCGCACTGGCGGAAATCCGCACGGCGGAACCCGATCTCCTGATCCTGGACGTCATGCTCCCCGGCATGAACGGCCTGACCGTCTGCCGGACCATCCGCGCGTCCTCCGACCTGCCGATCCTCATGCTCACCGCCCGTTCGACCGAGGACGACCTGCTCCAGGGCCTCGACCTGGGCGCGGACGACTACGTCACCAAGCCCTACAGCCCGCGCGAACTCATGGCGAGGGTCCGAACCCTCCTTCGGCGAACGAACGCGGCGAAAGACGGTCCCATCAAAGTCGGCACGCTGACCGTCGACAAAGACAAACACGAGGTCGCGGTAAGCGGAAACCCGATCGAAACCACTCCGGGAGAATTCCGGATCCTCGAGGTGATGGCCGCCCGCCCGGACCAGGTTTTCACCAGAGCGCAACTCCTGGAACACCTGCACGGTTTCGACCGCTACATCACTCAGCGCGCCATTGACGTGCACATCATGAACCTCAGAAAGAAAATCGAACCCAACCCGAGAAAACCGGCGAAACTCCTCACGGTGTACGGCGTGGGCTACAAACTGACCGCCAAGTCCGATGCCCCGTAGCCTCCTCTTCCGCCTCTTCGCGGTAACCGCGGCCATCGCGGTGTGCGCGATCGCGGCCACCGCCTGGCTAGCCTCCCGGACCACTTCCGGTGCCATCGAACGGGAACAGGGCCAGCTCTTCGCCGACGACGGAACGATCTACCAGGCCTTGCTTTCGTATGCGGCAACCCATCCCACGTGGTCCGGCGCGGCCAAAACCATCAACGACTACGCGGACAAAACCGGCCGCAAGATCGTCCTGACCACCCCGCAGGGCAAGCTGATCGCCAGCTCGGAACAGAACCCCGGCAAACTCCCGACCCAGCCGTCCGCGGTCATCGATCCCTTGGCCGTCGACACCCGCCTTGGCATCAAATCCACGCCCGACCGGATCGACCCCGACGCCGTCGGCCCCTACAAACTCCCGGCGGACGAACGCGACGATCTCCAGGAAGTCGCCGAAAAAGTCCTTTCCTGCACCCAGCGCCGAACCGGCCTGGGCAGCCTGGAAATCTCCCCGAGCGGCCACCCGAGAGTCATCGCCCCGGCCGGAACTGCCCAATGCGGCACCGGCCTCTTGGAACGCCCGACCGAGACCGAACGGGCCGCCCTGGCGAAGCTGTCCAGCCTGGTCGACGCCTGCCTTGGCCGCAACGACAGCACCATCCCGGTCGCGAAACTGGCCCTGTCCTGGACCTTCGACGGGCCGATCGCGCAAGCCACCGACCAAACCATCACCAACTGCGTGACCTCAGCCCGCAAAGAGCAGCTGACGCCGTACGTCGCGCCCGCGGCCTGGCTCTACATCACCGAAAAAGGCACCGACCAGCCCCCGACCGGTTTCACTCTCTCGTCGGAAAACCGCACGAAACTCATCGCCGTCACCGCCGCGATCCTCCTGCTGACAGTCATCGTCACCGCACTGGCGTCGATCCGCCTGATCCGCCCCCTCCGCGCGCTGACCGGCGCGGCCCAACGCCTGAAGGCAGGCGAGACGGGCGCCCGGGTCCGCGTCAAAGGCAAGGACGAGATCGCCCGCCTGGCCACCGCGTTCAACGACATGGCGCGGGCGAGGGAAGAGCTGGAGAACGCCCGCAAAGCGATGGTCAGCGACGTCGCGCACGAACTGCGCACCCCGCTGGCCACCATCCGGGGCTGGCTGGAAGCGACCCAAGACGGCATCAGCCAGCTGGACGACGACCTGGTCGCCTCGCTGCTGGAAGAAGCAGTCCACCTGCAGCACATCGTGGACGACCTGCAAGACCTGGCTCTGGCCGACGCCGGCGCGCTGCGCGTCCACCCGGAACCGATCGACGCGAACACCTTGCTGACCCACCTTGCCGCCGCCCACGCCCCGCGCGCCGAAACCGCGGGCGTCCAGTTGTCCGTCCCGCCGATGGAAAACCCGGCCATTACCGCGGACCCCGTACGCCTTCGCCAAGCCCTGGACAACCTGGTCTCCAACGCGATTCGCCACACCCCGCCCGGCGGATTGGTAACCGTCACCGCGAGCCAACGGGAAAATGACGCAATTTTCGAAGTGACCGACACCGGAACCGGGATTTCCCCAGAAGATCTGCCCCGGGTTTTCGACCGTTTCTGGCGCGCGGACCCGTCGAGAAGCCGAATCTCCGGAGGCAGCGGTCTAGGCCTGGCAATCGTCCGCAAATTGACCGAAGCCCACGGCGGCGAAGTGACCGCCACCAGCACCCCCGGCGAAGGCACGACGTTCACTTTGCGCTTCCCCGCAAATTTCCGTGAGTAGCGCTTGCCAGCAGGTGTCGGCGATGCTGTGAGCGTGGAGTACGTGTCCAGAGTGCCGCGACCGCCGCTGGACGGGCTGATCGACGACCTCTACTACCTGGAGGGCGCGCCGCCGTATGCCCGGCTGACGCTGCCGCCGGCACCGGCGGCGCTGCTGATCGTCAACCTGGGCGCGCCGTTCCGCATTCGCGCCGGTGCCGAGATCGAGACGGCCGAGTACGCCGACGGCTGCGTGATCACCATGCCCACCCGCGCGTACGAGTTCGGTTACCCGCCCCGGACCCGGTCCGTCGGCGTGCACTTCAAATCATGGGGCCTGGCCCCGTTCCTGCCGATGCCCGCGACCGAACTGTGCGACCGGCCGGTGACGATAGAACAGGTCTGGGGCCGCTCCGCCGTCTCCGAACTGCGAGATCGCCTGGCCACCGCAAACGAACCGCGACAGATGCTGACGCTGCTAGAAGACGAGCTGCTGCGACGGCTACGCGAGACCTCCGGCCTTGGCCTGATCCGCCACACGAGCAGCATCATCTCGGCGACCAGCGGCTCGGCGACCAGCGGCTCGGTGACCATCGGCGACCTGACCGCGGCAGCCGGGGTCAGCAGCACCCACTTGGCGAAGCGGTTCAAAGAACTCGTCGGCGTCACTCCCAAACGGCTGGCCCGCACCTACCGCTTCACCGCCGCCGTCTTCGCGCTCGACCCCACCGGACCGATCGACTGGGGCGAACTCGCCAGCCGCGCGGGCTACTTCGACCAGGCCCACTTCGGCCACGAGTTCCGCGCCTTCACCGGCCTCACCCCAACCCAGTACGTCGAAGTCCGGCGGCGCTTCCTGCGCGAACACCCCGGTCACACACTGAACAACTGGCCGCTGCCGACCGATTGATTTCTTACAAGAGCGACCGCCCGCAACCCGCTAATTTGGGGCCACCCCCAGCAAAGGAGACCCCGTGGGCAAGGTCGTCATGTACAGCTCGGTGTCGGCGGACGGCTTCATCGCCGACGAAAACGACCAGCCCGGCCCCCTGTTCGACTGGCTGACCAGCGGCGACGTCCCGCTGGACGAAAGCGGTGCGCTCAAGGTGTCGCAGCAGTCCTACGACTACACCCGGCCGTACTGGGACGAGATCGGGGTAACGATCGTCGGCCGCCACGTCTTCGACCTGACCGACGGCTGGGACGGCAAGCCGCCAAGCGGAATCGACCACGTCGTTGTCGTGACACACCGTCCAGCACCCGAAGGCTGGAACCCCGAGGCCCCGTTCCACTTCGTCGACGGCGTCAAGACAGCTGTAGCCAAAGCGCAAGAGCTGGCAGGCGACCGCATAGTCGAAGTCGCCGCAGGCGAGGTCGGCGGCCAAGCATTCGCCGCAGGCCTGATTGACGAGGTGCGAATGGACGTCGTCCCGGCCGTCTTCGGATCCGGCAAACGCTACTTCGGCTCAGTCAACGCACCGCACCTGCTGGAGAACCCCGACGTGGTTCAAGGCGACCGGGTGCTTCACCTGCGCTATCAGGTGCGTCGCTGACCAAGCGCGGAGAGGCTGGTCCGGCCTCTCCGCGCGCTCCGCGGAAACAATTCAGGAAGCAATCCCCAAATCCCGAATCAGCTTGGCCACATGCCCGGTAGCCCGCACGTTATAAGCGGCCTTTGCGATCTTCCCCTCCGCGTCCACGATGAACGTCGACCGGATCACCCCCTGATAAACCCTCCCGTAATTCATCTTCTCCCCGAACGCGCCCCACGCGGACAGCACTTCCTTGTCCACATCGGACAACAGCGGGAACGTGAGCTTCTCCGCGTCGACGAACTTGGCGAGCTTCTCCGGCTTGTCCGGCGAAATCCCCAGCACCTGATATCCCGCGTCGTTCAGTTCCGCGAGATTGTCCCGGAAATCGCAAGCCTGCTTGGTGCACCCCGGCGTCCCCGCGGCCGGGTAGAAGTACACCACCACGGCCTGGCCGCGGAAGTCGCTGAGCGAGACGTTCTTGCCGGTGCTGTCCGGCAGGGTGAATCCGGGCGCTTCGTCGCCCACGGCAAGTCGCTGGTCGGTCATGGAGACGAGGGTAATTCAGGCGTCTCCGCAATAGGTGACGACGGCGGGCTCGCCCGTGCTCGGCCGCACCTGCACGGCGATCCGGGCACTGTCGGCCGGCACCGCGAAAGCGAGCGTGACCTGCGTAGACCGCCCCGGCATCAGGTCCTTGCCGGCGTCCGAAACGCCGCCGAGACCCTGCGTGGCGTCCACGACCTGCTTGGCGGGCTTCCCGCCGACCGTCGCGGTGACCGAGAGCGCGGAAACCCGGTACGGATCCGTGCCGTTGTTCGTGACCTGGATGTAGAACGCCGCCGCACGAGCGCTGCGCGGGTACGCCGCCGGGCTTGGCTGGAAGGACTGCGGGGCCGACAGCGAGACCGTGATCCCGCTGGCGAAGCGGTGGTTGGCGCCGAACTGCAGGTCGCCGGAGGCCTGTGCGGCGGCGGGCTGCGCCGCCGGATTGCCGACGCCCATCGCGGCGGACCCTTCCCGAGCGTTGACGCCGCCGCAGGCTGCCACGGAAAACAGCAGGCAGGCGGTCAACAGCAGTTTCGGGGTGCGCGGGGGCGCCATCGCGGGGGTACTCCAGTCGGGGTGGGGCGGTGTGCCGTTCGGCGTAGTTGCCGAGCGGACCCGCTCCACTCTGGCGGCACTAATGCCGTCACGGTGCGGAAGACGCGGACCTGGTGTACAGCCGTGGCCGATCCGTGATCGAAAGAGCACTCCGGGTGACAGTCGTCACCCCGATGTCAACAGCCGCAAGTCGGGATTCAGACCGCGAACGCGAACAACAGGATGAACACCGCAACGCCCGCGCCCCAGGCGACCATGAGCCAGCCGAAGTCGCGGACCGGATCGACCGCGCGGCTTTCCTCGCCGGGGATGTACACGCCGCGGTTTTCGAACCAGTCCGCGCATTTGCGCAGGACCCGCAGCGGATTGCGTCCCGGCACGGCCCACACCTCCCCGATCTCCGGGCCCAGCCTACGGGTTCGCGGGCGTTTCGCGGTGGTCGAGCCCGGCGATGCGCACGGCGAGTTCGACGAACGAGCGGACCAGCGGCGGCGTCGAATCCTCGCGCCACGCGACGACGAGCTGGCTCGGCGGATAGTCCGCTAACGGGACCGTCGCGACGCCTTCGGGAAACGAGTGCGCGAGCGGGGCGAGCCCGACGGTTCCGTTCCACAGCACGGCTTGCAGGCATTCGTGCACCGTCCGCACCACCGGCCCGCCGACGGCGCCGCCGCTCCAGAACGCTTGCCACTGCGGGTCAGTGCCGTCCGGGAACCGGAACCACGTCCGGTCGGCGAGCTCCTCCCGGCGCACCTCGTCGCATCCGGCCAGCGGATCGTCCGCGCGCAGGACGACGCCCATCGGGTCGGCACGCAGCACGTGTGTGTGGATTCCGTTGGTGTCGAACGGAATCCGGGTGAGCGCGACGTCCACGAGCCCGGCGCGCAGCCCGGTGGTCGGGTCGGTGAGATCGGCCTCGCGGACGCTGATCCGCACGCCCGGATGCCGTTCGCGGAACTCGCTCGCGAGCCGGATCCCGACCGGTTCCGAGCTGTCGGCGAGGGTGCCGAGCGTGAGCGTTCCCGGTCCGGCCGCCGCAGCGACCTTCGCGCGGACCTGGTCCGCGCCTTCGAGCAGGGTGCGAGCCTCGTCGTAGAGCGCGGTTCCGGCGGCGGTGAGCGTGACCCCGGACGGCGAACGGTCCAGCAGGGCCGCACCGAGGTCGGTTTCGAGCTGTTTGATCGCGCGGCTCAGCGGCGGCTGGGTCATGTGCAGCCGCGCCGCCGCCCGGCCGAAGTGGCGTTCCTCGGCGACCGCGACGAAGTACCGGAGCGAACGGAGATCCACAACCAGCGACAATACCCGTGCAAGATTGTCGCAAGCCGCGTCGACAAGCTGGCTGGACGTTCGGCTATGTCTAACGAGATGCCGTCGCCCGCGCGGCAGGAGAGCAACGGCGGCAGTGTGGAACGGAAAGCGGATGGTCTAGCTTCCGCCGTGATTGGGGTTGTAGAACAAAGTGCCGCAACCGCAGACCGATGTCTGCGGCGGCACGTCCTTACCGCAGCCTAGGCATGTGAGCCGGACCCGCTGCTGCCTCTGTGGGGGAACTTCCGGCTCACGGCTGCGGCGAAGTTGTGTTGTTCCTTGTAGCGCCGTTCGCAGTCCTGGCATGTCCTGACCGCTCCGCGAGTGCCGTCAGGCCGCCAGCCGATCGGGGGGCACTTGTGGTCTGGAGGCACCTCCTGGCCGCACCACGTCTTCCACAGGTCGTCGCGGTCGATGTAGTACGCGAAGTGCTTGAGGTTGTCGGCCAGTGTCGGCCGCCCCCAGATGCCGGAGCCCAGCGGCCGCTCCATCGGCGGGTACCGGTACTTACCTTCCATCGCGCGGATCCTCGCTCGACACGTGCACCGATTCGATCATGCCTTCCTGAGCGGCGGCGATCATCCAGTTCAGCGCGGCTTTCGTCGCCAGCTCGGCGAGGCGATCCAAACGATCATCGGGCAGCTCCACTCCAGCGGCATGAAGCTCATCGGAAAGGGCTGCCCGAACGAATGCAATCTGTCGCGAATCCATTACTCTAGGGTAGTGGAGCGGCTGACGCGCGCCGCCATCACGTCATCTGGGCAAGCGGGCCAGGACCATGCCGTACGTCGGACAATACCCGTGCGGTATCGGGAAAAGCGGATCGGTCTTGGACACCGCGCGGGCGCGGCGCTGGACTGGAAGGGTCACTGATCCCGCGTTCCGAGGAGCCTCCGGCGATGGCCGACTACCCGTATCCCGATCCCGTCGTGCAGACCTCGCAGGTGCGCGAACTCGCCCGCGACCTGGTCGTGGTCCCGAACCAGGGCGTGCAGCTGGTGCCGAACGTCGGCGTCGTCGGCGGGACGCATTCCGTCCTCGTCGTCGAGACCGGCATGGGGCCGCGCAACGCGGAAACCGTGCTGAAGTTCGCGACCGAGTACGCGCGCGGCCGCCGGATTTACCTCACCACCACGCATTTCCACCCCGAGCACGCGTTCGGCGCGCAGACTTTCGCCGGGGCCGCGACCTACCTGGTCAACCGCGCGCAGGCGACTGATCTCGCCACGAAAGGCCTCGGCTACCTGCAGATGTTCACCGGTCTTGGCGAGCCGGTCGCGCGGCAGCTGGAAGGCGTCGAACTGCCGACCCCGGACGTCGTCTACGACTCGTCGCACGACCTCGACCTCGGCGGCCGCGTGGTGCAGCTGCGCGCCACCGGCCGCGCGCACAGCAAGGGCGACCAGGTTGTCACGGTCCCGGACGCGGGCGTCCTGTTCACCGGAGACCTCGCCGAAACCGGCCAGTTCGCGATCTTCCCGTGGTTCCCGCCGCACGACACCGACGTGTCCGGCATCCGCTGGATCGAGGTCATGCGGAAACTTTCCGCGCAGCGACCGGAAATCGTCGTCCCCGGCCACGGCGACATCAGCGGCCCGGAGCTGCTCGACGACCTGCGCGCCTACCTTGAACTGCTGCGCGACGAGACCTGGCGTCGCCGCGATTCGGAGATGGCCGAGGCGACCGTGATCGCGGAGGTGCGGGAGGAGCTGATCAAGCGGCATCCGGAGTGGGAGGGCCGCGAGTGGATCGACACCGCGGTGGCCTGTCTGTGCGCGGAGCACGTCAGTCGCGGTTGAGCAGCGGTCCGAGCGTCTTCACGATGGCCTGCCGGGTCGCTTGGGTTCGCTGTTCGGCGGTGAGTTCGCCGGGGCGGTCGAGCATGGCCTGCGACGCGCCGCGCACCGCGCCGGCGAACGCGCCGGTCAACGTGCGGGCGCTGAGGTCGTCGAGCTCGTCGGGAAAGGCTTCGGCGAGGATTTCGGCGATCCGGCGCTCGGCGTCGAACTGGATCTGCAGGGCACGGCCTTGGACCGCGGGCACGGTCTGGAGCAACCGCATCCGCAACGGGGTCAGCTTGCCGATGATGTCATTGCTGACCTCGCCGCCGTCGGAAAGGACGCGGACCAGCAGGTCGATCGGCCGGTCGTCCGGGGCGCGGTTCGCGAGTGCTTCGAGCAACGCCTGCACCCGGCTCTCGGCGTCCGGGAAGACCAGTTCTTCCTTGCTGGCGAAGTAGCTGAAGAACGTGCGCGTGCCGATCTCGGCGGCTGCGGCGATGTCGGCGATGGTCGTCTCGTCGTAGCCGTTGCGCTCGAAGAGGTCCGTCGCCGCGTCGATCAGGGCTTGGCGGGTGCGGGCGCGCTTGCGATCACGGAGAGACACTCCGGAAGCTTACGACACTGGATGCAATCCCGCACTCATTGCAAATATGCACTGAGTGCGGTTATCTTCGGGGGCATGACTCGTGACGTCCTCGTGTGCGGTGCCGGGATCGCTGGTTCGACCCTCGCGTTCTGGCTGGCGCGCAACGGTTTCCGGCCGACTGTCGTAGAGCGGGCGGCTGGCCAGCGCAGCAGCGGCAACCCGGTGGACGTGCGTGCCGGCGCGATGGAAGTGGCCGACGCGATGGGTGTCATCCCGCGATTGCGAGAGGTCGCGACGCACGCGCAGCGGCTGCGAGTGCTCAATGCGCGTGGGCGTTCGGTGACCACGATCCGGATGGCGGTGCGCAAGGAGATCGAGGTTCCGCGCGCTGATCTCGCCTCCGCGCTGTACGAATCGGCGCGCGAAGACGCGGAGATTCTCTTCGGCGACACCATCATCGCGTTGCAGCAGGACGACGGCGGGGTCGACGTCACCTTCGAGCACGCGGCTCCGCGCCGGTTCGACCTGGTGATCGGCGCGGACGGCGTTCACTCGGCAGTGCGGCGGCTCGTGTTCGGCGCCGAGGAGAGGTTCGTCCGGCACGCCGGGCTGTATGTCGGGACGGTGTCGCTCGGCGAGCCGTCCGACTATCCGGAGGACGTGGTCCTGCTCAACACCCCGGATCGGCTCGTGGCGATCCATCCGGTGCGGGGAAATTCCGGGGTCGCGTTCATCTTTCGTGCGCCGAATCCCGGGCAGGGCAAGGAAATCGTGTCCGCCGCCTACCGAGGTCTCGGCTGGCGGGTCCCGGAGTTGCTGGCCCGCTTCGAAGCCGCGGACGACGTCTTCTTCGACGCGGTCGCCGTGGTCGATCCGCCTCGCTGGTCTCGCGGCCGGGTCGCCCTGGTCGGCGATGCCGCTTCCTGCGTCTCGCTGCTTGGCGACGGTTCGAGCCTCGCGATCGTCGGGGCGCACACCCTGGCCACGGCGCTCGCTGACGGTGGACACGCCGAGGCGTTCGCGCACTACGAGACGACCCATCGAGCGCGCGTGAAGCCCAAGCAACGCGGGGTCCGGGCGGCGGCATCGATGCTGGTCCCGCGCACGAAGCGGGGTCTGGCGGCCCGCAACCTCGCTGCTCGGCTGCTGCCCAGCTAAAAGAATTCCTTGACACGAATATTCGATGTGGTGAATACTTCTGTGCATGGACGGGATCGCCGCAGCACTCGCAGACACCACCAGGTGGCAGCTGGTCGAACTGCTCGCTGAACGGCCGCGGTCGGTCGGCGAGCTGGCCGAGCTGACCGGGCTGCGGCAGCCGCAGACGACCAAGCACCTGCAGACCCTCGCCCGCGCCGGCCTGGTCACCATGGCCCCGCTCGGCCAACGGCGGGTCTACGCGGCCGAAGCGGCTCCGCTGCGGGAGTTCGCGGAGCAGCTCCAGAAGCTGGCCGTGACGATCGAGGCGCACACGGGAGAGCGCGACGTGCTCGACCGCTACCGCGCGGCGATCGAAGCCGACACCGCCGCCGCGGACCGGGATCGCTGGGCCGACGGTCGCGCGTTCTCCTTCGAACGCGTGCTGCCGGTGCCGAAGGAAACGGTCTGGCGGTACTGGACGGACGCCGGGCTGTTGGCGTCGTGGTGGGTCCCGCCGTCCCTGACTGTCACCGAGTGTGTCCTCGAACCGAAGCCGGGCGGGCGCGTCGTTCTCGCCTACCGCGACGCCGAAGGCACCTACCGCTCGGAAGGACAGGTCCAGACCGCTCGCGAAACCGAGCGGCTCGTGTTCGACCTGTCGGTGCTGGACGCGGCCGGAGCAGTCGCGTTCACCGGCCACTACGACCTCGCCCTTGCCGCTTCGGCGAACGGCGGCACCCAGCTGAGGCTGGGTCTGGGAATCAGCGCAACGACCGTCGAGGCCGTGTCCGCCATCGCCGGAATCGAAACCGGCTGGGGACAGGTCCTCGACCACCTCACCGAAGTCATCACCCGAAAGGAAACCCAGTCATGACCGAGCGTCGTGTTACCGCCAACCTCGCCCTGACCCTCGACGGCCGCTACCACGGCCCGGAAGGCCCCGGCGACATGAGCGCGATCATCCCTTACGTCACCACGGAAACCGCCCGCAACCAGATGACCCGCATCTGGGAGAACGCGACGACCGCCCTACTCGGCCGCCGCAACGCGGAAGGCTTCCTCGGCTTCTGGCCGACCGTCGCCGCCGACGAGAACGCCGACCCGCGCGACCGCGGTTACGCGAAATGGTTGGTGGACACGGAAAAGGTGGTCCTGTCGAGCACGCTCACCGAATCGCCGTGGGAGCGCACGCGCATCGTGAACGCGCCCGCCGCCGAGGTCGTCGCCCAGCTCAAGGCCGACGGCGCGGGCGACATCCTGGTCAACAGCAGCGTCAGCGTGATCAAGGCGCTGCTGGCCGAGGACCTCATCGACACGCTGTACCTGACCATCTGCCCGCAAATCGCCGGCGGCGGCCCCCGGCTGTTCGACGACGGCCTGCCGGGTACTAAGTGGACAGTCGCGCACCAGGAGACCGGCGATCTCGGCGAAGTGGCCTTGGTCTACAACCGCGTGCGCTGAGCGCTTGACCTTCACGCATACGGCAATGTTTAGCGTCGATTGTCATGAGTGAAGGACAGTTTGAAGGCAAAGCCGTGATCGTCACCGGCGGCGGAACGGGCATCGGACAGGTCACCGCACGCGAGTTCGCCCGGCAAGGCGCGAACGTCCTCGTCGTCGGCCGGACCGCCGCGCGACTCGCCGAAACCGCGGAGGGCTTCTCGCGGATCCGCCCGTTCGCCGCCGACCTCACTTCGCCGGGTGCCGCAGAGGAGATTGTCTCTGCGGCACTTGCCGAATTCGGCCGGGTCGACGTGCTGGTGAACAACGCCGGGATCGTCGACCCGGCCGCGCTGGGCGAGATCAAGCCAGGCGCGTTCGACGCGGTGGTCGCGACGAACCTGCTCGCGCCGGTCTACCTAGTGCAAGCCGCGCTGCCGCACCTGAGCGATGGCGTTGTCGTCAACGTGACAACCGCGATCGGCCAACGCGGCTGGCCCATGGCGGGCCGCGAGTTCTACGCGGCGACGAAAGCCGCGCTGGATTCGCTGACCCGAAGCTGGGCAGTGCAACTCGCCCCGCGCGGCATCCGCGTCACGGCGGTCGCACCCGGCCCGGTCGCCACCGAGATCTACGCCCGCGAAGGCCTGACCGCCGAGCAGGCCCAAGCACAACACGCCTCCCTGCAGGCGATGGTGCCCTTGCGACGCCTTGCCCAGCCGGAAGAAGTCGCGCACTGGATCGTCCAGCTCGCCAGCCCCGGCGCGGACTACCTGACCGGCGTAGTCCTGCCCGTCGACGGCGGCGCAGTGATCGCTTAACGGCGTACCCTCGGGTCGGTGCGGATCGGAGAGCTGGCGAAGGCCACCGGAGTCACCACCAGGGCACTGCGGTTCTACGAGGAGCAGGGGCTGCTGACCGCCGCCCGCTCCCACAACGGGTACCGGCAGTACGACGAGTCCGCGATCGAGCGGGTGGCGAACATCCGCTACCTGCTCGACTCGGGACTCACCATGGAAGACATCCGCCCGCTGGGCTCGTGCCTGCAAGGCGACCTGCCCTCCCGCCGCCTGTCCTCGAGCGCGGTGGCCTTGGTGGACCGGCGGCTGGCCGTGCTGGACGAACGCATCGCCGCACTGACCCGGGCACGGGAGCAACTGTCCTCCCGAGCGACCGCTGCTCGCGGCGATGTTGCTTGCGGTTGACATCGCTTCCAATGGCTCATTCTAAGTATGATTCAATCTAAGTAAGATCCGATCATACTTAGATGAGGTCGAGTTTATGGTGGCGTTTCAGGGGCGCACGAACGATCTCGCGCTGCTTGAGCGGCAGCTTCGCCTGGTCCGGGACGCCGCCGCGACCACCCCCGGTCAGGCGGTGATCGTCACCGGCCGTCGGCGGGTGGGCAAATCCCGGCTCGTCCAGGAGTTCTGCGACCGCTCGGGGGTGCCGTATCTGATCTTCCAGGCATCCCGCGGTCGCAATCCGGCCGCGGAGCGCGCCGACTTCGCCGCCGCGCTCGCCGAGTCAGCCCTGCCCGGCGCGGATCTGGTCGCCGGGGCGCTTGGCACTGACTGGAACCAGGCCCTGCGCGCGCTGGCAGTCGCGCTGCCCGACGAAACTCCCAGCATTGTCGTCCTGGACGAGGTGCCGTGGCTGGTCGAGCAGGACCGCGAGTTCGAAGGCGCCCTCCAGACTGTTTGGGATCGATACCTGTCGGCCAAGCCGGTGCTGCTGTTGCTGGTCGGAAGCGACCTGTCGATGATGGAGTCCCTCCAGGAGTACGGTCGTCCCTTCCACGGCCGTGCTGCCCGCATGCTGGTGCGCCCCCTCGATCCGGCCGACGTCCAGCGGATGACCGCACTCGAGCCGGCGGAGGCCATCGACGCGTTTCTGATCACCGGCGGTTTCCCGGAGATCGTGCAGCGCTGGAGCCCGGGCACCAGCCGTACCGCGTTTTTGCGCGACCAGCTCGCCGACCCGCTTTCCCCGTTGCTGATGGCGGGAGAACTGTCCTTGCTCGGCGAGGTTCCCGAACCGTCGCACAGTCGCTCGGCCCTGGAGGCGATCGGTACGGGCGAACGCACCTTCGGAACGATCGCCCATCGAATCGGGGCAGGCAACCCGATCCCTTCCGGCACCCTCGCCCCGATCCTGAACACTCTGACGGCCAAGCGCATCGTCGCCGTCGACACTCCGCTGGCCACCCGTCCGGACACCAAGAACAAGCGTTATCGGATCGAGGATCCGTACTTGCGGTTCTGGCTGGCGTTCCTGCAGCGCGGCATTGCCGAGGTCGAACGCGGCCGCGGCGACTTGGTCGCGGCGCGCATCGAAGCGTCTTGGCCGTCCTGGCGCGGCCGCGCCGTCGAGCCGGTCGTGCGGACGGGCCTTGAACGGCTCCTGCCCGACGACCGGCTGCCCGGCGCGGACGTCGTCGGCGGCTGGTGGAACCGGCAGAACAACCCGGAAATCGACCTGGTCGGCGCCGACCGGGACCGGCCCGCCGCCACTCGCATCGCGTTCACCGGCTCCATCAAGTGGCTGGAGACCGAACTCTTCGGCAAACGCGAGTGGGAAAGCTTGCTCGCCGGATCCATGTCGATCCCCGGACGTGATCACACGACGCCCTTGATCGCGGTGTCCCGCAACGGCATCGAAGACGGACTGCCGCTGGCCGCGTCGTTCGGTCCCGACGAGATCATCGAGGCGTGGCGGCGCTGAGCGCACGGGTCCGAGCGGTTCAGCGGTAACGCACCACCGGCCGACCGCGACTTGCCAGAACAGCCCGCTCGAACAGGAGGGCGCGATGGCGAGTACCCGCCTTATTGCCGGAGTCGGTGCCCTGGTGTTCGTTATCGCGGCTACGGCCACGGTCACCTACGTCGTCGCGAAGCCGAATGCGACGGCGTTGATCTCTCCTGCGTCGGTCCCGCTGCCTAAGAACACATTCGTGCTGACCGGGATTCTCACGATCGAAAGCGGCCCGTCAGGGGTGCGATCGACCGGTGCCGGAGGGACTGACTCCGACTGCCAAGGGACGGGCGGGTACTCGGATCTCACGCCCGGAACTGCCATCAAGGTGTCCGATCGATCAGGCCAGGTGGTCGCAACTGGTTCGATCACCAGCGGACAGGTGCGAACTACCTATTTCGACGGCCAGAACGTCGTGACTGGCTGCCAGTTGGGATTCACCGTCAACGATGTCCCCGACGGCCTGCCGTCCTACGTGCTGACAGTTTCCCATCGCGGGGACCAGTTCCTGACGGCCGATCAGGCACACGCGCCGATCACTCTCACCATCGGGGGCGGGTGACCCGGCAGCCTCAGGCCATCCGTCTTCTTGGGGACATTTCCCGTGGCACGCGGTCGATATGGATCGTTGAACCGCATGCCGCGCTGCTGGTCAGGGCCTGAGAGTGGGGCCGGAGAGACTCGAACTCTCACTGGCACGGACCTAAACCGTGTGCCTCTGCCAATTGGGCTACGGCCCCCAGGAACCAAGTGTGATCGTAGCGCGCGCCACGTTCGGGTCGGCTCGGCGTGGCCAGTCGCCGTTGCGCGGGGGTTGTCCTCTACCGTGGACCGCCTACAGTCCGACTGCGGCGAGGAGGGCACGTGGCTCGCGACCCCGAGACCATCGAGCGTGAGATCGAGCAGGCGAGGACCGCTTTGGCGGCGACCCTCGACCAGCTGGGCACGAAGGCCAATCCGCAGAAACTCGCCGAACAGGCGAAGGACGGCGTGCGCGCGAAGCTCGACAACCCGAAGGTCAAGTACCCGCTGATCGGGGCCGGCGTGCTGGTGGCCGTGCTGCTGGTGCGGAAGCTGTTCCGCTGACGGTTCGCCTCCCGCGCTGACGGCCTCGGGCCCTCGCTGGTTCGGGGAGGCGGCCGGGCGCGGCTCCGGCCTGCCCGAGCGGCTTCCTGCGGCCTCAGCGACTTCCTTGGGCTTTCCCCGGACGCGCCGGTACGAGGCGCGGCGCGGTGCCGATCCGTGGTTACCCCGCGTCGCCGCTCGGGCGGGACTGCTCGGCGGCGCGTGATCCGCCGAATACTGGCTGTTTCATCCCTGGATGGCGGATCGACAGCCTTGATCGTCACGGCGGGTTAACTTCGTGAGAAGTGCCACTGAACCCGGGGTCACTCATTCGGCGGTCGCCCGCTTGGGTCGCTTCGGCGGAGCACGTTCGCCGTATTGGGCTACCCCGCCTGGGTGACGCGTCGGTTTTATCCCGCTGTACTGGGCTTAGCCGACTGTTCGCGGGCCCGGTCAGCAGAGGGGGCCGACACCGGCTCCGGACGTCGTACGGCTGGATCTGCGCCGTGGTTTGAAGGTCCGGGCTGGCCGATGGAAGGGCACGAGCTGACCCGGCGCGAGGTCCTGAGCGGGGGCCACGGGCGTCAGGGAGCGAGGTCTCGCCGGAGGCCGAACCCCGGACGTGCGGCTTCGCAGGGCGGCGGGCCGGTAAGCGCACACTGAACAAGCCCGCGAACGGAGCCAAACAAGCCGCGCGATTAGCGCGAGGCGAGCCTGCGAACAGCGTGAGGGCAAGCCTCCGAACAGCGTGAGGCAAGCCCGCGATTGGCGCGAGACGGGCCTGCGATTAGCGCGAGACGGGCCCGCGCACCCAAACAAGCCCGCGATCAGCGCGAGACGGCCAGCGAACAGCGCGACAGGCCCGCGCACACCGAACAAGCCCGCGCACACCGAACAAGCCCGCGCACACCGAACAAGCCCGCGAAAAACGCGGGCCGCGGGAAGGAAAAACTGCAGGTCAGGCGCGTGCGACCGGCGGCGTGGCCGACGCGCCGGCTGTCACACCGGGGCGGCTCGTTTCGTCGGGCTTGCGGTCTTCGACCTCTTTCGGGAGCTGCTTGCTCGGCGGCAGCGCCGGTTTCGCGGGCTGCTCGGGGGCCTTCTCCGCAGCGGGCTTCGCAGCGGCAGCGGCAGCGGGAGTGGCAGCAGCAGGAGCAGCAGCCGAGGCGGAGGCCGTGGTCGAGGCAGGAGCCTCAGCCTTGCCGGAATCCGCGGCAGCGGCCTTCGCTCCGCCGGACGGCGGGATTTCCAGCGGCTCGATCTCCGGCAGCGTCAGGCGGGCGGCCATGTACGCGCTGGTGAACTCCAGTGCGTTGCCGTTCAGCAGGTGCACGACCGTGGGACGCTCGTTCGGGGCGAGCTTCTCCACGAGCTGGTCGGCCCGGTCGCGGGCGGCGATGATGCCCGGCGCCTTGCCGGTCAGCTCCTTGCCGCGGCCGCTGACGGTGATCGTCCAGTCGTCGTTGTCGTGCTTGTAAGTCGCCGTGATCGTTTCCACCACTGCCTCACCCCTCTCGTCATCAGCATGCGTCACAGGTCGAGACCCGGCCACCGCAAACTCATGACGCGATTCCTGCTTGCCGGCCGCTGGCGCGACACTCAGTGTGTCTTTCTACCGTGTCATCGATACCGCAAGAAAACTCTGTGTCACAAGTAACGGGACGAGATGTGCGCTGAGTGACGACCGAATGGCCTAATGCACGGTCATCTTCACGTGCACGTCAGATAGCTCGCTGTGACAACCCGGCCCACAGCAGATCCATCGCGTACTCGGTGGCCTTCTCCGGGGTCACCTCCGGGAAGCGCTCGCACCAGATCGCCAGCCGCTCGCAGGCTCCGACGACGAACTCGGCCGAGGCTTCCGCGCGCAGGGTGTCCTCGCTGTCGAAGTAGCCGCTCATCAACGCGGTGATCAGGTCCGTCTGCTGGCGGCGGGTTTCCTCGATCTCGTCCGCGGCGGGGGTGCCGATCAGGGCCATCTCGTGGCGCAGCAGCGACCAGGCCTGGCGGCGCTCGCGGATGAAGACGAAGAACGCCAGCAAGCCGCGCCGCAGCGCCTCCTGTGCCGAGTCCGCGCCGACGATCGACTGCTCGGTGGCCTCCTGCAACGCCGCCCGCGACTGCCGGATGCACGCCAGCAGCAGGCCCTCTTTCGAGTTGAAGTACTCGTACAGCATCGGCTTGGACACGCCGACCAGTTCCGCGATCTCGTCCATCGACGCCATCGCGTAGCCGCGCTCGCCGAAGACCTGCTCGGCGACCTCGATCATCTGCCGTTCCCGTTCGGCTCGGGGCATGCGCTTGCGCTTGGCGGTGGTCATGCCGCACACTCTACCGCCAGTAACCTACTCCGAGTAAGCTGGACTTCGGGTAACAGTTAACGGGAGGACGCATGGGCAACCGCACCGAGACCGGCGTGATCGTGGTCGGCACCGGGTTCTCCGGGCTCGGCATGGCGATTCAGCTGCGCAAGGACGGCCGCGACGACTTCGTGGTGCTCGAGAAGGCCGAGGACGTCGGCGGAACCTGGCGCGACAACAGCTACCCCGGTTGCGCGTGCGACATCCCGTCGCACATGTACTCCTTCTCCTTCGAGCAGAACCCCGGCTGGTCGCGCGCGTACTCGCCGCAGCCGGAGATCTACCAGTACATGCGCGGGGTCGCGGACAAGTACGACCTGCGCCGCTTCATCCGCTTCGGCCAGGAGATGACCGGCGCGCGCTGGGACGCCGAGGAGAACCGCTGGCACGTCAGCACCCGCGGCGGCGACGAGTTCGTGGCTCCGGCGCTGGTGGCGGGCGTCGGCGCGCTGCACCGGCCGATGATCCCGGACCTGCCGGGCATCGAGCGGTTCCAGGGCCGCGCGTTCCACTCCGCCGAGTGGGAGCACGACTTCGACTTCGCCGGCAAACGCGTCGCGGTGGTCGGCACCGGGGCGAGCGCGGTCCAGTTCGTGCCGAAGATCGCGCCGGAGGCGGCCGAGCTGACATTGTTCCAGCGCACGCCGCCGTGGGTGATGCCGAAGGCCGACCGCGACATGCCGGGCTGGCTGCGCGGGCTGTTCCGCGCGGTGCCGCCGGTGCAGCGGCTGTACCGGAATTTCCTTTACTGGACACTGGAAGCGCGCGCGATCGGGTTCAACGGCCAGCCGTGGATCATGAAGATCGGGCAGCGGCTCGCGAAGAGCAACATCGACCGCGCGGTCTCGGATCCGCAGCTCCGCGCCAAGCTGACCCCGGACTACACCATGGGCTGCAAGCGCGTGCTGATCTCGAACGACTACTACCCGGCGCTCGCCCGCGACAACGTCGACGTGGTGACCGACGGCGTGGCCGAGGTGCGCGAGCACAGCGTCGTCGACAACGCCGGCGTCGAGCACGAGGTGGACGCGATCGTCTACGGCACCGGGTTCCACGTGACCGACGCGTTCGACAGCCTGGAGATCGTCGGCCGCGACGGGCGGAACCTCGCGAAGGAGTGGGCGACCGAGGGGATGCGGACGCACCTCGGGATCACCGTGAACGGCTTCCCGAACCTGTTCTTCCTGCTCGGCCCGAACACCGGGCTCGGCCACAACTCGGTGGTCTTCATGATCGAGGCGCAGATTTCCTATATCGCGCAGGCGTTGCGGCTGGCCGGCGGCCGGGCGCTTGACCCGCGCGAGGAGGTGCAGGAGCGGTTCAACGCCGAGATGCAGCGGAAGCTCGACAAGGGCATCTGGACCCAGGGCGGCTGCAAGAGCTGGTACCTGGACGCGAAGGGCGTGAACCGGACGCTGTGGCCGGGATTCACCTGGCGGTACTGGCTGGACACCCGGACGGTGCGGCGGGAGGACTACGAACTGCTCGGGTGAGCTGGCACGAGGGGGACTTTCGCGACGGGGGATGGCGTCGCGAGGGTCCCCCTCGTGGTCTCGGTGGCAGTCCACAGTGGACTGCTCGGTACGAGGGGAACCTTCGCGGCAGGGGAGGAGTCGCGAAAGTTCCCCTCGTAGTACTGGGGGCGGCAAAACGGCAGCATTGAACAGGGAGCGGGCGCTCCACAATGGACGCGGGCAAGGCAGCGTTGTCGTTGAGCGGAAAGAAACCTGCGCGGACGAGTGCGCGCGGAGGTTGAGCAGAACGAGGGGGACTTTCGCGGCAGGGGAGGAGTCGCGAAGGGTCCCCCTCGTGGTCTGTGGGTGCGGGTCAGGCGGGAGCGAGCTTGCGCAGGTGCGAAACCAGCTCAGCCGTCGGAAGGCCGCAGAGTTCGGCCATCCGCTCCAGTGCGGCGAAATCGAACGACACCTCGTCGGTCGAGGCGCTCGCCGAAGCGGGCTGGCCCGAAGCGGCGGGAGCGGAAGTGCTTGGCGTGCTTGAGGATCCGGGTACCGCGACCGGCGGCCGGGCGGCGGCGCTCGCGCGGGCGGGCGACCCCGGCATCGCGACTCCGTTCTGCCGCAACCGTCCTTCGGCCCAGCGCCGCAACGGAGTCAGCTCCGGACCGGCCTCCGCGACGACCCGGCGCAGGTCCACGCGGACCCGTCCCGGTTCCTCGGTGAAGACCCGGCTGTGCACCTTCGCCAGCAAATCCTGCGGAAGCTCGTCCATCGCCACGCACAGTTCGACCAGGCGCACCACGGAACACTGCCGGGTGCCCAGTTCGTACGTCGCCAGCGTCTGCAGCGAGATTTCGCTCTGCAGATGCGCGTTCAGCTCTTTGCGCGTCCATCCCCGGCCACGCCTGAGCTTGCGCAGCTCGTCTCCCAGCACTCGCTGGTAGTGCTCAGCGTCGATCACGGCCCCTGCCCCTCAACCAACTTCGCGGACGCGGGCTTGCGTCCCGATGGTGAAAGGGCCGAAGCGGCCGCTCATTACGCGGGTTTCGGGAAGATTTTCGACTTTCCCCGAATGGAGCAACGCGTCAGTTGACGCAGGGCACTCCGTCAGCGGTGATCGGCTGCTCGTCGCTGCCCGGACCCGACGGCGTCGCCGGGGGCGCGGCCTGCTGCGCCGGAGGAGCTTGCGCGGCACCGGTTCCGCTCGAGGCGCCAGCGGAAGGCTGGTAGTCCGAACCGAGGAACACCTTCACGTGGCCCTTGGGCACGCTCTTGTCTTCCTGCACCGTCGCCTTGGTGCCGAGCGCGTCGGCGACCGCCTGCCCGGCCGCCTCGCCGCCGCTTGGGACCCAGATCACAGTCGTCTTCCGCGAGGACGCGTTGTCCGTGTCGCCCGCGGTGAAGCCCTTGTCCACCAGTTGCTTCGACACAGTCGCCGCGAGACCGGTGCGGTCCGAGGCGTTGCGCACGTCGACCGTCGTGTCCTTATGCGACTGGTCCGGCTTCTGCTGCTGTTGCTGTGCCGGGGCGCCGTCGGCTCCGGCCTGCGGACCGGTCAGCCCCTGCACGAAGGCCTTCACCTTCGCCGGGTCGACCTTGACCGCGACGCCGTCGTTCGGCGTGCGGTACTCGACGTTGTCGACCGGGATGGTGCGGAACTCCAGCTGTCCGCCGGTGAGGCCCTTCATCTGCTGGGCGAAGCTGAAGATGTCCCAGTTCTGGTTCAGCACCACGGACTTCTTGATGGCGTCGACCAGCGAGTTGAGCTTGCCCGGGTCGGTCAGCGTTCCCGCGGACAGGATCTTGCGCGCCATGCCCGCCATGAACACCTGCTGGCGCACCACCCGGTCGAGGTCGCCGCGCGGCAGGCCGTGCCGCTGCCGGACGAACTCCAGCGCCTGCACCCCGTCGATGGTGTGCTGTCCCTTGGTGAACTGCGCGCCGGAGTACTCGTCGTCGACGTTGTCCTTCAGGCAGACGTCCACGCCGCCGATGGCTTTCGTGATGTCGCTGAAGCCGAGCAGGTTGATCGCCGCGTAGTTGTCGATCGTGGACCCGGTCAGCTCCTGGATCGTCGCGATCAGCAGCTTCGCCCCGGCCTGGTTGGCCTTGACGTCGAGTTCCTTCGGATCGGTGACGCCTTGCGCCTGCAGGTCCTTGCGCGCCTGCAGCATCGCCCGCGCGTACGCCGAGTTGATCTTGTGTTTGCCGTAGCCGGGGATGTCCACGTACGAGTCGCGCGGCAGCGACATCGCGACGGCTTTGCTGCCGTCGTTCGGGATGTGCACCATGATCAGCGTGTCGGTGTTCAGCTCGCCGTCCGATTCGCCCGCGCGCAGCTGGGCGAGCAGGTCCGGCGACAGCGGGTTGCCCTGCGCGTCGGTGCGGCTGTCGAGGCCGACCAGGAGGATGTCGCGGGCGCCGTCGGCCGGTTTGTCGCCGCCCGCGCCCTCGCCGATCACGTCGGAGTAGCTCAGCCCGTTGACCAGGCCCTGCAGCGACGCCCATGCGTACCCGGTGAGCCCCATGACCAGCAGCGACACCACCGCGAGAGCGATTTTCGCGCCGCGCATCCCGCCGCGGCGGGACCGTCCGGCGCGGTTGCGCGGCGGTGGTCCGGGACGACGAGCCGGCCCTTGCGGTTCGCGTCGCGAGCGGGGCGGTGGCCCGGGCCGCCGCGCCGGTCCCCGGCCGGGCTGGTCCTGCCACGAGCGGGCGGGGCGGCGATCGCCTTGCCCGTTCCGAGGCGGGTAGTCCACGCGGTCGGCTCCTTCTCGTCGTTCTGGTCGTCCGCTTCTGAAGACGCATGGTGCCGGGCGGGGGTTGCGGCGGATTCGCACCTCCCCCGGACGGTGTGGCGCGCACCACCTATCGTCCGGTATCCGAAGCATTTTCGCCCGGTCGGCGGTACGCGTGTCGCGGGTCAGGGCGCGGCGGCGGCAGGCCTCCTCGTCGGCACCATGCACGTACCCGCTCCGACCAGGGCGAATACCGCGGTGAGGGTGTGCAGGACGACAACCGCCGAGCCGTGCGTCTCGCCGCCCGCGGCGGCCACGAGCGACGGCACACAGGTCAGCGCGGCGGCGAACCACGTCGCGGCCGAGGTCGCCGCTCCGCCGGTCCGGACCGCGTGCAGCAGCAGGACGCCGAGGAGCATATGCACGAGGCTCTGGACCGGGTCCAGCCGCAAGCCGAGCACGTCGGCGTCCGCGGCTACCGCGCCGAACCGGGCCAGCGCGAGACCGAACACGCCGAGCGTCGCGTAGCCGATGCCCAGCGCGGCGGCCGCGCGAGTGAGCAGCACCGGACGACGGCCGGTCGGGGTGTACGGAAGCGGCGCGGCCGGTGCCTCGGTGCTGGGCTTGCCGGGGTGTCGCTCGAACCACCAGAAGACCAGCGCCGCGGGCACCAGCAACAGCGCCACCGCGGCGAGCATGCGCGGACGCAGCAGCCAGCTCAGGCCGTTCGCGATCGGCCCTGGCAGGTAGACCACGGCGACGAGCAGCAGCATCGCGGCCAGGAACGCCAGATACAGGCTCATCGGGGCGCGCAGCATGAGCGCGGCGGTGCGGGTGACGCGGTCGCGTGCGGCCCAGCGACGCAGCGGTGTCGCGAGGAGCCCGATGAGGCCGAGTTGCGACACACCCAGCAGCAGCACGGTCCACGGCCTCGCGGACAACGCGGCAGGCGCGCCCGGGTTGCCGAGCAGCACCGGCGAAGCGTCGAAGGCGAACACTGCGACCGCGAGGGCCGCGACGCCGCTTACGGCGGCTACAGCGAGCACTACGCGGCGAAGCCGGACGCCCTCTGCGTACGCGAACGCGACCTGCTGCGCGAGGAGCGCTAAGGCGAGCGTGGCGGCGTAGCGAGGCCAGGACACGTCTGTCCAGCTCGCGGCGAGTTCTCCGGCTACGACGACCGCGGTCAGCGCCGCGACCGACCACAGCCGCGTGCGGCGGTAGAGCGCGAGCAGCATCGGCGCGCCGACGACGGTCAGCAGGTAGACGCCCAGCAACCACAGCGGGTGCAGCGCGATCCGCATGACGGTGGCGTTAGTTCCGGCCGGGATGCCCAGCAGCTCCAGCGCCAGCGGCACGATCAGGGCGACCACGGCGAAGATCAACGCCGGGCGCAGCAGCGGGCTGGACCGCTCGGCCAGGTAATGCCGGTAGCCGCGGTCGCGTTCGGCCCGCCAGCCCGCCGCGTTGGCGAGCCCGCCCGCGAAGAAGAGCAGTGGCGTGAGCTGCGCGAGCCAAGTCAGCGGCCACCAGGTCGCCTCCGGCGCGCCCGCCCAGTCGGCCAGCGCGGTCGCCGATTCGCCGACCATCAGCGCCACGGCGCCGGCGATGCCGAGCACCGCCCATGGCCGGGGGACGCCGCGGGGCAGGCGCGGACGCGGGGTCGTGCGGCGGGCGGTGTGCCAGCCGCGCAGGCGCATCACGAGCAGGCAGCCGATCACCAGCACGCCGGCGACCATCGGGCCGATCGGGTCGCCGACCGGCGGGCCCCAGCGCTGGTGCCACGAGTTGACCACCAGCCCGCCGGTGAACACCGACGCGACCAGTTGGCAGGTGCGCTCGGAGTTCATCGGGTTCAGCTCGCAGGTGCGGTGCATGTCCTGCTCCAGCCGGTCGTCGAGCGACGCCCGGGCGGACTGGTCGAGCGGGTGGCCCTTGTCGTTGGCGTAGCGGAGCAGGTCGTAGCCGAGGTCGTGCGCCTTGCACGGGACGGAGAAGTCCCACTTCGTGTTGTCGTCGCCCCACGGGGCCGAGCAGCCGCCGTCGAGGTGCGCCGCGCGGACGGTGCCGTCGCGGGCGGGCAGCGGGCCGGGCTTCACGCCGGTGACCGCGGTGAAGTCCTTGGGCAGCAGCGCCAGCGCGGTGGCCTCCCCGTCGGGGTGGGCGAGCGCGGCGACGGCGTTGCGCGCCGCGAGCACGCCGCCGGTCGGCGGGCCCTGGTCGGGCGGGGACGCGGGCCGGGAGGCGATCAGGCCGAACCCGAACACCACGAGCAGGACGAGCAGCAGCCAGCCGGACGTCGACCAGGGTCGGCGAACGCGAACGGCGGCCGGGGCACGGTCGTCGGTGGCTGGCATGCGCTCCAGGGTGCCAGCCCGGCACCCGACGCGGGAGGCGGCTGTCCCCCTCACCCGCGCGGGGGGTAACCCCCGGGGTGCCCGCCGTCGAGGTCCGTGAAGGGAACCCTGGGGGAATCAGAGTCCCTCAGGGTTCCCCTCACGGACCTTCGCGGGTACGCAGCCGCACGGTCCGCGGCCGGGTGCGGGGCGGGTGCGAGTCGAGGGTGGACGGAGCGCGGTTGAGTCCGATGCGGTCGCGAGGGATTTTCGGTCTTCGGCCAACCGGGTTCGCCCGGCCCGGCGGCTTTCGTTCCTTCCCGAAAACCGGCGGTCGCGGTTAGCGGTCCGGCGGGCAATTAACCCGGCGGCCCAATCCGGCGGCGGAACGGGGTGCGCGCCGTTGCGCACAGTTGCTGAATCGGTTTCGCGATTAATCGAAAACAGTGCCGGTGATCGGAATTGTTGATCACTCCGGAGGCGGATTCGCATCCGCGAAGCGCACCTGGTTCCGGCCGCCTTCCTTCGCGGTGTAGACGGCCGCGTCGGCGGCTTGCAGCAACTGTTCCAGTGTCGTTCCGTTCACCCCGAGCAATGCGACGCCGATCGACCCGGTGCGCCCGGTGATCAATGCCGAACCGCCGCGTTTGTCGGTCGTCACGATGCGCTGATCGGCGATTGCGGTACGGATCCGTTCCGCGGTCACCTTCGCCGCCGTGGTGTCCGCGTCGGGCAGCAGGATCAGGAACTCCTCGCCGCCGAAGCGGCCGATGATGTCCTTGGGACGCGTTATCTCGTCGAGAGTTTGCGCCACCGTGCGGAGCACGTCGTCGCCCGCCGGATGGCCGTACGTGTCGTTGATCCACTTGAAGTGGTCGAGGTCGATCATCAGCAGCGCAAGGGATTCCCCGCCGCGCGCGGCCCGCGCCAGCGCGCGTTCCGCGGACTCCGACCACCCGCGCACGTTGAAGATCCCGGTCTTCGGATCGGTGCGCGCTTCGGACTGCAGTTGGTTGATTTCCGCCAGCCGGTTGCCCAGCACCGTGATGAGCACGAGGATCACGATCGCCGGCGGGATGTTCACGAGCAGGATCGTCGCGATGGTGCCGAGGCTGATCGTCGACAGCTCCAGCAGGTTGTCGTCCTTGGTGCCCAACACGTTGCGCAGGGTGGGCGCGGACGTGCCGCCGAGCGCGAGCAGCCCGCCGATCACGATCGCCTGCAGCGCCGCGTAACTGAACCCGACGAGCATCAGGATCCCGAAGACCTGCAACGAGTTCGCGGGCGAAAGCCGGGCCAGTTCGGCGGACGCGAAAGTCTGGTACAGGTGGTGCGCCAGCAATGCCGACACCGCATGCGTGAACGAGGTGAACACGAACTTGTGCGGCGGTCGCCGGGAGTTGAACCACCGCTGGACGCGCAGCAGCGCGATCAGCAGCAGCGTCAGCGGGATCGGCAGCAGCAGCGCGGCCGGGAACACCCAGATGCCGGTCAGGTCGATGTGGACGGCGGTGACCCGGTTGCGCCGCCGTTCCTCTTGCCGCCGGGTGAGCTGAATGTGCACCGTCGCGCAGCCGGCGAGGATCGCGAACCGGCCCCAGTCCACGAAATCCGGGCTCGGCGACGTGACGACGCCGAAGGTCAGCAGCGCCACCGCGATCGCGTCCCAGGCGAGCAGGAACGCGATCATCCGGCGCGGTTTCGTCCAGAGATCCCAGGAGGGAATGGGGTTCCCGGCGATCAGCGCGCGCAGCCTTCCCGCGACGCCCTTCGCGGCGGGCGGTTCCTCCCCGGGCCCGCGGTCTTCACCGCGCGCCGGTTCGGTTCCGGGCATCGGGCCGTGCCTCCTCCGGTGTCGGATGCGGTTCCCGGACGGTTCCCGGTTCTGCGCCGTTATCAGTTGCCGGTATCATCTCACTCACCGACTTCGAACGCTGTATTCGGTCGTAGTCTCCGAACCCGGAGACGCCTTCCGCGACAACTGCTGCATCCATGAAGTAAATTGCGGAGGAGCGTCCCCGCCGTCCCCCCGAGTGAGGTGTTTTCCCGTGCGCGACCGCGAAGCGTGAATCGAGCTGTTGTCATTTTCCGATGAATTGTCAGCGAGCGGAGGTGAGCAGCTGTGCGTGACCGTGAAGCGTGAGTTCTGTGACCGATCCACGACGGATTCGTGACAATGCGAACGGAGGTGTGTTCCGTGCGTGACCGTGAAGCGTGAAAAGACTTCCCGTCCGGCGTACCCGGACCCATTCGGCCGGTGCCTCGACCCCGGCCACAGTTCCCTTCGGCAACCCACGATCAGGCCCCGGCCGCGACCGCGTGCCGCACCCGGGTCCACGAGAACGCGGTGGGGATCGCCAGAGCCACGCCGGCCAGCCCGGCCAGCGCGATGGCGGTGATGGCAGAACCGGTCGCCTGTGCGACCACCCCGCCGAGAGCCACCCCGATGCCTTGGGCCACGCGCAGCCCCGTGCGGTAGAGCCCGCCGGCGCCGCCGCGCAGTTCGTTCGGCACCCAGGTGGAGAACGTCGCGGTCACGGTGATGATGTAGGCGCCCATCGCACCGGCGAGCGCGAGCAGCACCAGCGCGAACACCAGATTCGGCTGCAGCAGGAACAGCGCGAGCAGGGCCAGCGACGTCGTCGCCAGCACTCCGAGCAGCCGCTGCCGGACCTCGGCGGACGCGAATTTCGACAGCAGATAGGCCCCGGCGACGAAGCCGAGCGGGTCGGCGGCGAGCAGCCAGCCGACCGCCGCGGACGGCGCGTTCAGCTGCTGGGCCAGCGGCGCGGCCAGCCCTTCGGGCACCACGGCCAGCCCCACGAGCCACGACAACGCGATCAGCACCCGCAGTTTGCGCTGCCCGAACACCCAGCGCGTCGCGGAGAACCAGGTGCTGTGGTCGCCGCCGGCAGCGGGCCGGTTGTGCACCCACACCCGCACGATCACCGCGGCCACCGCGAAACTCACCGCGTCGATCGCCAGCGCCCACGACGTGCCCACGGCTGTCACCAGCACGCCGCCGCCGGCCAGGCCGAGCAATTGCACGGTGTTGGTGGTGATCCCGCGCAGGTCTTGGCTGCGCAGGTACAGATGGTCGTCGGTGAACACCTCGCGGGTGATCGCGTTCTGCGCCGCGTTCGCTGGCGACGCGGCCAGTTGCACCGCGACGAGCAGCAGGCACAGAGCGGCCAGCGGCATTCCGGGCAGGCTCATCAGCCCCACGAGCACGGCCTGCGCGGCGGCACTCACGCTCAGCACGGCCCGTCGCGGATAGCGGTCGGCGAGGAAGGACAGCCCGAGCCCGCCGGCGAGCGCGGGCAGGAAAGTCAGCGCGTAGACGATCGCGGCCCACAGCGCGGAACCGGTGCGGTGGTAGACGAGGATGGACAACGCCACCTTCGCCAGCTGGTCTCCCGCGCTCGAGATGGCCTCTGCCGCCCAGAGCACGCGATACTCGACATTCCGCAGCGGCGCCGTCAGCCGAGAGGTCGCTTCGGTCGTCACGAGATGACCACTGCCCCCTCCCCGATCGAGTGAATGCGGCCGACCCGCATTCTGCCTTCGCCTGGTTCGCCCCTGGCCAGGAGTGTCACTGCTCCGGCCAGGGCATGCACCCTCAGTATGCCGCCGATCACACCAGGGTGAACAGTCGGGAAGAATCCGGTGGCCGGAACGCGGAGCCGTTCGGAGTGACCTGCCGCGGGGTACCCGTAGCACTGATCAGCTTTCCTCGTTCGGCGCAGCGCGACCACCGTTCGTCGCGATCGTCCGGTGCGACTGGGCCGAACGGTCCAACACTGGGAGAGACCCGGCGGAGCGAACGTCCTCGCGCCGGGCGCACCAGCGGGGAGTGAGCGTGGACAGACTGTTGCAGGACAAGGCCGTGGTCGTGACCGGGGCCGGGCGCGGGCTCGGGGAGGCGTTCGCCGTGCACGTCGCGCGCGCGGGCGGGGCCGTGGTGGTCAACGACGTGGACGCCGAACTGGCCGAGCGCACCGCGGAGACGATCCGCGACCACGGCGGGCGCGCGGTCGCGAACGGGCACAGCGTGGCCGATCCGGCGCAGGCGCAGGCGATCGTCGACCAGTGCGTCGCCGAGTTCGGCCGGATCGACGGGCTGGTCAACAACGCGGGGCTCAACTACGAGGCGCTGCCCTGGGAGGACGACGCGGAACAGGCCCGCCAGCTGGTCGAGGTGAACGTGCTCGGCGTGATGTACACCGGGCTCGCCGCGATCCGGGCAATGGTCGGCGCGGGCGGCGGCGGGTCGATCGTGAACATTTCTTCCGGCGCGTCGCTCGGGCAGCGCAAGCTCGGCGTGTACTCGGCGAGCAAGGGCGCGGTCGCGTCGCTGACCTATTCGTGGGCGCTGGACCTCGACGATTCCGGGATCCGGGTGAACGCGGTGTGCCCGGTGGCGCACACCCGGATGGTCTGGAAATCCGAGCGGGCGCTGCGCGCGTGCCCGCCCGAGCGGACGCCGGCGAAGATCGCGCCGCTCGTGCTGTTCCTGCTCGGCGAGGGATCGCACGGCATCACCGGGCAGATGATCCGGTGCAACGGGCCGCAGCTGCACGTGATGGGGCAGCCGTACCTGAAGCAGCCGATCCTGGAGCGCCCGGACTGGGACACCGAGACCGTGCAGCAGGCGTTCGACGAGGTGTTCTCCGCCCACCTGGAGAACTACGGACTGGAGAAGCGCGTGCCGCCGAGGCTGCGCAAGTGGTCCCGGCAGGCCTCGTGAGTGGCGACGCCGGTTAGAACCGGCATCAGCACTCACGAGACAGCCGCGCATGGGCCAGGAGTGCAGCTATGAGGTGGCGTGGCGGGTAATGGTGGCCTCGCTCCGATGGGCGTCGTGAGTGGCGTTGCCGGTTCTAACCGGCCTAGCCGCTCACGAGGAGTAGAGCGAGGCGATGTCGGAGCCGTAGCGGTCGTTGATCACCCGGCGCTTGAGCTTGAGCGTCGGGGTGAGTTCGCCGGTTTCGGGCGTCCACGCGGTGGTGATCACGTGGTAGCGCTTGATCTGCTCGGCCCGCGCGAGCCTGCTGTTGGCTGATTCGACGGCCCGGGCGATCTCCGCTTGGACCGCCTCGTGCGCGGCGAGCGCGTCGATCCCCTCCGCTTCGACGCCGTTGGCCGCCGCCCAGCCGGGGGCGATCTCGTCGTCGAGCACGATCAGCGCGGTCACGTACGGCCGCGCGTCGCCGATCGCGACCGCCTGGCCGATCAGCGGGTGTTCCTTCAGCAAACCCTCGATCCGGGTCGGCGCGATGTTCTTGCCGCTCGAGGTGATGATCAGTTCCTTCTTGCGGTCGGTGATCGTGACGTACCCGTCGTCGTCGATCGTGCCGATGTCGCCGGTGGCGAACCAGCCGTCGGCGTCGGTGGCCGGTTCGATCGTGCCGTCCGGCTGCAGGTAGCCGAGGAAGACGATCGGGCCGCGGACGAGCAGTTCGCCGTCCTCGCCGGTCTTCACCTCGACGCCGTCGATCGGGCGCCCGACGGTGCCCGCGCGGAACGCGTCGGCGCTGTTCGCGGTCGCCGCGCCGGTGGTCTCGGACAGGCCCCAGACCTCGCGGATCTCGACGCCCAGCCCGGCGAGGAAGTACAGCACCTCCAGCGGCAGCGCGGCCGCGCCGCTGGACGCGATGTGCAGCTGGTCAAGGCCGAGCAGGCCGCGCACCGGCGCGAGCACGGTCTCGTCGGTCTTCGCGATGCGCTCGGCCAGATCGGCGGGCAGTTCCTCGCCCGCGCTGCGGAGTTTGTAGCCCTCTTGCAGGAGTTCGTTCGCCGAAATGAGCGCCTCGCGCCGGTCCTCGGGCACGCCGGCGAGCATGTTCTTCAGGCCCGCCACCATCTTTTCCCACACCCGCGGCACGCCGAAGAAGCTCTGCGGATGCACCTGGCCGAGCGCCGCGACCACGCCGGACGGATCGCCGACGGTGTGCACGTGGCCCGCCGCGACGATCGGGAGATAGATCGACAGCTCGCGTTCGGCGATGTGCGCGAGCGGCAGGTACGCGATGTTCGTGGGGTGCATCGGAGCCTTGTGCAGAGTGTGCACGGCGATGCCCTCGTGGATCGCGTTGCGGTGCGACAGCACGACGCCCTTGGGGTCGCCGGTGGTGCCGGAGGTGTAGATCATCGCGAGCGGGTCGTCCGGGCGGATCGCCTGCCACGCTTGATCGAACGCCTCGGGGTCGGCGGCGAGCGCGGTGCGGCCGGCTTCGCGGACCGCGGAGTACGCGACGAACCGGTCGTCGCCGTCCGGGATCGAGGATTCGTCGATGACCACCACGCGGCGCAGCGCGGGCAGGTCGTCGAGCACCGGGAGCCAGCGGGACAGCTCGTCGGCGCCGGCGAGGACGACGACCGGCGCGGCGCTGTGCCGGGCGACGTAGCGGATCTGCTCCGGGCTGAGCGTCGCGTACGCCGTGCACGGGATGGCCGCCAGGTGCACCGCGGCGAGGTCGGCGACCAGGTGGTCCGGCGAACTCGGGGCCATGATCAGCATCCGATCGCCCGCGGCGAGGCCGAGCCCGGCGAGCCCGCGCGACACCTCGGCGATCGCGGTCCGGAACTCGCTCCAGGTGAGCGTCGGACGGCCTTCGAGATCGAGCGAGGTGAGCGCGGGCCGGTCCCCGTACTCGACGGCATTGCGCCGCAGCAGCGACGGGATGGTCTGGCCCTCGGCTTGTTCGGCGATCGACTGGGTCAACGCTGACCTCCTCCGGTGGTGCCTGGTCAGGTCACTGTAGGTCGTCGAAGCGGCGGCCGATAGAGAATCCCGGCCAGCCTCGGCGCTCGATAGACCGGCCCGCCTCCTGTTAGAAAGGGAGCGAACCGGGACCCGAGGAGCGTCGATGACCGAATCCGCTGTGCGCGGCCAGAGCCTTGCCGACGAGGCGGCCGTGCTCGACGCCGCCGACCCGCTCGCCGCGAAACGCGCGGAGTTCGACCTTGACCCGGAAGTCGCGTACTTCGACGGGAATTCTCTTGGCGCGCCGCCGAAACACGTCGCGGAGCGGCTGACCGAGGTGGTTCGGCAGCAGTGGGGGCGGCGGCTGATCCGCTCGTGGACCGAGGGCTGGTGGGAGGCTCCGCAACGGGTCGGCGAGCGGATCGCGCCGTTGATCGGGGCCGCCGCCGGACAGGTCGTGGTGGCGGATTCGACGAGCGTGGACCTGTTCAAGACGCTCGTCGCGGCGGTGCGGGCGAATCCCGGCCGCGACGAGGTGCTGGTCGACGCGGCGACTTTTCCCACCGACGGTTACGTGGCCGACCAGGCGGCCCGGCTCACCGGGCACACCGTGCGGCGCGTGCCGGTGGCGGAACTGCCCGGCGCGGTGAGCGAGCGGACGGCGGCGGTGCTCGTGAATCACGTCGACTACGTCAGCGGACGGCTGCACGACATGCCGTCGGTCACCGAGGCCGTGCACGCGGCCGGCGCGCTCGCGGTGTGGGATCTCTGCCACAGCGTCGGCGCGATTCCGGTTCAGCTCGACGCGAGCGAGGTCGATTTCGCGGTGGGTTGTACGTACAAATTCCTCAACGGCGGACCGGGGTCGCCCGCGTTCATCTATGTGGCACAGCGGCATCAGGCGGAATTCGATCAGCCGCTGGCCGGATGGGCCGGGCACGCGGATCCGTTCGGAATGGAACCGGGTTACCGCGGCAGCGCGGGGATCGCCCGCGCCCGGGCAGGCACGCCGGACATCCTGTCGATGCTGGCGCTCGACGCCGCACTGGACGTCTGGGACGACGTCGACCTTTCCGTATTGCGCGCGAAAGGCTTGGCACTGGGCGATTTCTTCTTCCGGTGTGCGGACGAACTGCTGCCGGGAGCCGACATTCCGACGCCGCGCGACCACGTTCGGGGACACCAGGTTTCGGTGCGCGACGCTGGCGGGCAGCAGACGATGGACGCGCTGCACGAACGCGGTGTCCTCGGCGATTTCCGGCCGCCGGACGTGCTGCGCTTCGGGCTGGCCCCGCTGTACACGACTTACGCCGAGGTGCTGCGGGCGGTGACCGTGCTGCGCGAGGTGCGCTGAAAAGAATTCGCGCAATGTCCCCGCGGATTCGCGGGGATCCGGCCGGATTCGCGGGTCCTGGGTGAACAATCGGTGTCGTGCTCGCCCCTTTGGGTGATCGACGGGGGCGCCGCGCGCTGCCCGGCGGGTATGCTCGGTGCCTGTTTTTTCGCGGGCCGGAGCCGACCGGGGAACGGTACCGCCGGGCGAATCCGGGGCGGAAGGGGCCGAAATGATCGAGACCCGCGGTCGGGAAGTGCCGCTCTCGTATGTCGTGACCCTGCTCGTCGGCGTGGCTCTCGGCTTCCTGCTCGCGCGTTTCGGCGACTTCATCGGGCGCTATCCGGTCGAATCGACGCTGGTGGCGGTGCTGATCGCGGCCGTGGCCGTGCTGGCGTGGGCGTGCCGGGAGATGCTGCACGATCTGCTGCGGCGCGACCGTCCGGAGGTCGCTCCGGAAACGGAACCGACTCCGGTCCCGCGGCTTTCCGCGCACCGGCCGCCGAATGGCGTCCGGCGCTGAATTCCGGAAATCGATCTCGGTTTCCCGTTCGATTCCGCCGCTGATGCGGAAATGCGCATGAGTTTCCGGTGAGTTTTCGCGCGGGCCGGGTCGTGACCGACCTCACGCGCGGGCTCCCGGCGGACGGCGGCGCGGCCGGTGCGACCAAGGTCACGTCCGGTGGTGATCAGTTTTCCAAGCACCGCAGTGGGTTACTAGCAGGTAACAAGAGGATGACGGCAACGCGGGTCCGGACTTGACTCGCCCGTCCGGGTTGCTTACCGTCGTCGCGGGCAACGCAGACCACGGTGAACTGTGATCCGGCTGGTCGGACCGGTGCAACGAAAACACCGAGGACCCGAATACCACAGCAGTGCCGGAAGGAAAACGGATCACGGTGAAGCAGAATTCCGGGCGAAAGGGCCGCGGCTCCTCGATTCGCTCTCGCGTGCTCGCGATCGCGTTGATTCCTAGCGTGGCGTTGCTGATCGTCGGTATCGCGCTCGCCGGATACCTGATTTTCGACGCGTCGCAGGCGCGGAGTTACGCGCAGAAGATTCGCGGTTCGGAAGGCCCCGGCATTCCGTTCCTGCTCGCCGCGGAACAGGAACGCCAGCTGTCGATGAGCGTGCTCGCCGGACAGGACGCCGCGCGCGCCGCGCTGCTGGCCACCCGGCCGAAGACGGACGCGTCCGCCGCGCAGATCACCTCGGTGCTGCAGGGGAACTTCGCGAGCGACTCGAACGTGCCCGCGAGCGTCAAGCAGAACATCGCCACGTTCGCCGCGCTGGAAGCGAAACTGCCGCAGCTGCGCCAGCAGGTCGACTCCGGCCAGGTGCCGCGGCTCGAGGTGTTTTCCTTCTACAACCAGATCATCGACCAGTTCACCCAGGGCGTCGCCGGGCTCGCGCAGGCCGCGCGCGGCGCGGACAACGCCTACGCCCGGCTGTCCGCGATCCCGATTTTCAACGCCGCCGAGGAAATGCAGCGCAGCGACGCGCTGGCGTCGGCCGGGCTCGCCTCGGGCGGGCTGTCCGGCGACGAGCAGCGCGCGTACCTCGGCCAGATCGGCGCGTACCACGCGCAGCTCGAGCAGTCGGTGCCGCAGATGGTGCCCGAGGTGCGGGCGAACTACGACAAGCTCGTCTCGAGTCCCGCGTGGACGACCGTGACGCAGGTCGAGAACGCCCTGCTGTCCGGTGCGAAACAGCTTCCGGTGCCGCTGGAGCAGTGGCGGACCGACGCCAAGCAGGTCGCCACCACGCTGATGACGATGTTCGCCGCGCAGAGCGCGCACGCGACCAACGCGGCGATCACCGACGCGGACGACACCCTGCGGAACTCGATCATCGCGGGCGCGGCGGCGGTGCTCTTCGCGCTCGCCGTGGTGCTGATCGCGCTGCGGCTGTCGAACCGCTTCATCTCCCGGCTCGCCCGGCTGCGCGAGGACACCCTCGACGCGGCCGAGGTGCGGCTGCCGGAACTCGTCGGCCGGGTGCGCGCGGGCGAACCGGTCGACCTCGACGAGGGCGGGCATCTGCTCGACCACGGCACGGACGAGATCGGCGAGGTGGCCGAGGCGTTCAACCTGGCGCAGCAGTCCGCGCTCGCCGCCGCGGTCGAGGAGGCCAAGACCCGGCAGGGCACGAAGGCGGTGTTCCTCAACATCGCGCACCGCAGCCAGGTCATCGTGCACCGCCAGCTGAAGGTGCTGGACGCCGCCGAGCGCAAGCAGGAGGACCCGGACCAGCTGGACACGCTGTTCCGGCTCGACCATCTCTCCACCCGCGCGCGGCGCAACGCGGAGAACCTGATCATCCTCGGCGGCGGCCAGCCCGGACGGCAGTGGCGCAATCCGGTGTCGCTGGTGGAGCTCGTCCGCGGCGCGGCGGCGGAGACCGAGCACTTCGCGCGGGTGAAGACGGCGAAGCTGCCGGAGGTCGCGGTGCGCGGTCCGGTCGTCGGCGACCTCGTGCACCTGCTCGCCGAGCTGATCGACAACGCGACGTCGTTCTCGCCGCCGGAATCGCGCGTCGAACTGCGCGGCAACGTCGTCGGCAAGGGCGTCGTGATCGAGGTCGAGGACCAGGGTCTCGGCATCGAGCAGGAGCAGGCCGACGAGTTCAACGCGATGCTCGCCGACCCGCCGGACTTCGGGATCATGGCGCTGTCCGACGAACCGCGGCTGGGCCTGTTCGTGGTCGCGCGGCTGGCGTCGCGGCACGGGATCTCGGTGCACCTGCGCGAATCCGCGTACGGCGGAACTCGGGCGATCGTGTTGGTGCGCAAGGATTTGCTCGCGCCGATCAGCGAGACGGAACCTTCGGACACCGAGGCTGACACGGAATCGGACGGGACGCCGGAGCTGTCCCGGCTCGCAGTGGAGCCGTCGCGGCCCGCGCCGGAACCGCAGCGGGCTGAGCCGCAGCGGCCGGAACTGCCGCAACGGAAAGCGTCGCGCCCGGAACCAGTGCAAGCGGAACTGCCGCAGCCGTCGCGGGTCGCGCCGGAGCCTCGGGTCGCACCCGAGCCGCGGGTCGCGCCGGAGCAGCAGCGGCCGGAGTTGCCGACCCGCCGTGCCATGCGTCCGGTCGCCGAGGCGCCGCCGGTCCGGCCGCAGCAAACCCGTCCGCAGCACGAGCAGCGTCCGCCCGCGGACAACGGCCGGGCGCCGCGTCCGGCGGTCGAGAACGGCCGCGCCGCGCCGCCGCGTCCGCCTGGTCGTCCGCCGCTTCCGCAGCGGCGACGGCAGCAGAACCTGGTTCCGCAGTTGCGCAGTGACCGGCCGGCCCCGGAATCCGACGACGTCCGCGAGGATTCGCCGGAGGAGGCCCGCTCCCGGCTCAGCGCGTTCCAGCAGGGCACCCGGCGGGCCCGCGAGGCCGATCCCGGGCACGACAACAGGTACGGAGATCGCGACTGATGGCGAACAACGGAGTCAACGAGCTCGACTGGCTGCTCGACGACCTCGTGCAGCGGGTCGCCGGCGCGGACCGCGCGGTGGTGCTGTCCGCCGACGGGCTGCTGATCGGCCGGTCGGGCAACCTGTCCGAGGCGGACGCGGAGCACCTGTCCGCGGTCGCGTCGGCGTTCCAGAGCCTCGCCCGCGGCACCGGACGGCACTTCGGCGGCGGCAACGTGCGGCAGACGATGGTCGAGATGGACCACGCGTTCCTGTTCGTCACCGCGGCGGGCCGGGGCGCCTGCCTCGCGCTGCTGGCCGGGGTCGACGCGGACATGGGGCTCGTCGCCTACGAGATGAACCTGATGGTCAAGCGGGTCGGCGCGGTGCTCACCGCGGCGCCGCGGGCCGGAGCGGTCCAGCGGACCTCGCCGTGATGGCGCAGGGCCGCGAGTCCTGGTACGAGGACGAGGCCGGTCCGCTGGTGCGGTCCTACGCCGTCACCGGCGGGCGGACCCGGTCCGACACGCGCGGGCTCGATCTCATCACGCTCGTCGTCGCGCTGCGCACCGCGAGCGAGACGCCCGGCCTCGAACCGGAGTACTCGCGCATTCTTTCCCTGTGCCAGCGCCCGGTTTCGGTCGCCGAGGTGGCGGCTCGCGTCGACCTGCCGCTGCCCGTGGTGAAGGTGCTGCTGAGCGATTTGATAGAACGCAACCTCGTGCTCTTCCGCACCGCGACGCCGGTGACCGACGCCCCCAGCCCCCACGTACTCCAGGCGGTTCTCGATGGCATCCGGAAACTCTGAGCCCCGCCGGTCGCTCACCGCGCAGGCGGTGAAGGTGCTCGTCGCCGGCGGCTTCGGGGTCGGCAAGACCACCCTGGTCGGTTCGGTGAGCGAGGTGCCGCCGCTGCGCACCGAAGAGGTGATCACCGCCGCGTCCGAGGGCGTGGACGACCTGTCCGGCGTCGAGGGCAAAACCACCACGACGGTCGCGCTCGACTTCGGCCGGATCACCATCAACCCCGAGCTGATCCTGTACCTGTTCGGCACCCCGGGGCAGGACCGGTTCTGGTTCATGTGGGACGAACTGGCCGAAGGCGCGCTCGGCGCGGTGGTGCTGGCGGACACGCGGCGGCTCGAATCTTGTTTCCCCGCGGTGGATTTCTTCGAGCAGCGCGGGTTGCCGTTCGTGGTCGGCGTGAACTGCTTCGACGACGCTTACCGGTATGGGACCGAGGAAGTCCGCGGGGCGTTGGATCTTGATCCGCAGGTGCCGTTGCTGCTGTGCGACGCGCGGGAGCGGGATTCGACCAAGCAGGTGCTGACGGTGTTGATGGAGCACGCGCTGGGGCGGGCGATGCTGGTGAGCGGCAACCCCGGTTAGGTTCCCGGGATTGCCGCTCTGTCGCGGGTTTCAGCGACGGCGCAGGTTGTCCAGTGCGGCCGCCCCCGGCCCCACCACGGCGATGGTGAGGAAGATCCAGGCGAACAGGGCGGCGGGTTCGCCCATGTTGTGCAAGGGGAGAAGGCCTTCCGGGGCGTGCACGGTGAAGTAGGCGTAGGCCATGACGCCGGAGAGCACCGTCGCGGAGATTCGGGTGAAGAGCCCGGCGAAGACCAGGATCGCGCCGACCACCTCGATCACGCTGGCCCACCAGCCCGGCCACTGGCCCAACGGGAGTGCGCCGCCCGCGTTGTCGATGCCGCCGAAGAGGCCGAAGCCCATCAGGCCGTGGCAGAGGAAGAGGAACGACACCACGGCGCGGAAGAGGGCCAGGACGGTGGGGCGGGCCTGGTCTGCCAGGGACTTCTTGCCTTCGGTGATCGCCGTGGTCTTCGGGGCGGTGGTGGTGGTCATGGTGGGGTCCTTCCCGGGTGGCTGTTGGGGTGCTTCTGCCTAGGCGTCGAATGGGGTTGGCTTGGATCGACACATCGCCGGGAAGTTTTTTCCGTGGGGGTGTTTGGGCTGGTCAGTGGGGGGCTGGCAGGGTGGGGGGATGGTTGTCAGGCGTAGTGCTGGGGTGTTGGTTTTTCGGCGGGGCGCGGCTGGGGTCGAGGTGTTGCTCGCGCATATGGGCGGGCCGTTTTGGGCTAAGAAGGATTTGGCTGCTTGGTCGTTGCCCAAGGGGGAGGTTGAGGACGGGGAGTCTCTTGAGGTGGCTGCTCGGCGGGAGTTTGAGGAGGAGTTGGGGGTGCCGGTGCCTTCTGGGGAATGGGTTGCGTTGGGGGAAGTTCGGCAGTCCGGGAAGGTTGTGACTGCTTGGGCGGTGGAGGGGGAGCTTGATCCGGCTCAGGTGGTGCCGGGGGTGTTTGAGATGGAGTGGCCGCCTCGGTCTGGACGGATGCGGGAGTTTCCTGAGGTGGATCGGGTGGAGTGGTTTTCTCTCGAGGTGGCTCGGGAGAAGTTGGTTAAGGGGCAGCGGGGGTTTTTGGATCGGTTGAGTGAGTTGGGGTGACTGCTCGTCGCCTGGCGGCGACATCGCTGGTGGTTGCAGGGGAGCTTCGTATCGGGGTGCGGGGGAGGGGCTGGGTGCCTCGATAGTTGGGTGCAGCGGTGCGGTTTGGGTGTTGTTACTGGGCGAATTGTTGCAGTAGCGCGCTTAGTGTTGTGGTGGTGAAGGTGGGGAGGACTAGGTCTGCTTTGGCGAAGTCCAGTGTTGCGGTGATGGGGTTGGGGACTGCGATGGTGGTGATTCCGGCTGCTTTCGCTGCGCTTACGCCGTGTGGGGAGTCTTCGAAGGCCAGGGCCTCTTCTGCGGTTACGCCTAGGGTGCGCAGGGCTGCCAGGTAAGTATCTGGGTCCGGCTTTGGTTTGTGGCGGTCGCCCGTTTCTACTGCGGTGAAGCGGGATGCCAGGCCTAGGCGTTCTAGCTGGCCGTGTACCCAGGTTCCAGACGAGCTGGAGGCGACGCCCAATGCCAGGCCGCGGCGGGCGGCCTCGTTCAGGTAGTCGAGTACGCCTTCTCTTGGGCCGTCTTCGGCTAGGAGTTCGTGTACTCGCTCTCGCATTGCGGGGCGCAGGGTTTCCGGGTCGATGTCTGCTGCTTGTTCGGCCAGGAGTGTGAACATCGTCGCGGCGGTGTTCTGGGTGCCGATGACTGTGTGCCAGACGTCCAGGGGCAGTTCGACTCCGTGCCTGGCGAACATTTCTTGCCAGGACCGCAGTACCGCCGCTTCCGTGTCGGCCAGGGTGCCGTCGAAATCGAAGATCAATGCTCGCGTAGCCACGTTTCGCAGCTTGCCTCACCTGGTCCGGCGGCGGGATCAGTTCGTGGTGAAGAACTCCGCGAGCACCGGGGCCAGTGCGGCGGTCTTCACCAGGTGCGTCTGGCCGGGCAGGGTGCGGTAGTCGGCGTGCGGCAGTTGGCTTGCTGCCGCTGCGACGCCGTTGCGCATCCACGCTGGGCTCTTGCCGCCGTCGAGGATCAGGGTGGGGGCGGTGATTCCGGACCAGCGGGCTTCGGGCAGCGGGCGGCCTGACTGGTTGTCGTCCATGATCTGTGCGTCGTAGGCGAGGGTGTGGGCGACGCGCTTCATGCGCGGCCAGGCTGGCATCAGGCGCATCGCCCAGACCATCGGGGCGGGGAGGCCGACGCCTTCGACCATGAAGGTCTTGATCGCGTTGCCCGGCTTTCCGGCGGCGACGGCTGCTTCGAGTTTTGCCTGGTAGTCGGCGGGAACTCGCTTGCGGGTGCCGTCGACGACGAAGGGCGGTTCGTACACCGCGACCTTCTTCACCGGCACGCCGCGGTGAGCGGCTTCCAGGACCAGGGCGGCGCCGGACGAGATGCCGTACAGGGAGATCTCTCCGCCGGCTTCTTTGGCCAGCGCGGTGATGTCTTCGATCTCGCGCTCGACGTCGTACGGGCTCGTGTCGCCGCTTTCGCCTCGGCCTCGGCGGTCGAAGGTGTAGACGGTGAAGCGGTCGGAGAGGGCTTTGGCGAGGTCGTCGTTGGGGGTCGAGGTGCGGTAGCAGAGCGCGCCGTCGACGAGGACCAGTGCGGGGCCGGAGCCGATGCGGGAGTAGGCGATCTGGGTGCCGTCGGCGGACGTGACGGTGGGCATGGGGTTCCTCCTCGGGGTGGTGCCGTTGGAAGAACTCTCGCATCCGACTAATTGAGTTGTCAAGACAAAAAAATTATTCGGTGGGGCACGCGGTGACGGCGAGGGGGGTGTGCGAGGGGTTAGGCGCTGCGCAGGGTCAGCAGGGCGATCTCGTTGGGGGCGAAGACCCGGAACGGCGGGCCCCAGAAACCGGAGCCGCGGCTGTTGTACAGCTGGGTCGGGCCGTGCCGGGTGAGACCGGACAGGGTGGGCTGGTCCAGGCGCACCAGGAGGTGGAAGGGCCAGATCTGGCCGCCGTGGGTGTGGCCGGAGATCTGCAGGTCGACGTTTTCCTCGCGGGCCTGGGCGACCTGTTTGGGCTGGTGGGCCAGCAGGACGACGGGAACGTCCGGATCGGAGCCGTCGAGGGCGGCGGCGAGGTCGGGGCCGTGGCCGGGCAGTCCGGAGGCGGCTCCGGTGGGGTCGTCGATGCCGGCGAACAGCAGGCGGGCGCCGTCTCGTTCGATCAGGGTCGAGCGGTTGTGCAGGGTGTCCCAGCCGAGGCTCGCCATGTGGTCCAGCCAGGCCTGGGCTTCGCCGAAGTACTCGTGGTTGCCGGTGATGTAGAACCGGCCGAGCGGCGCCTGGACGCCGCCGAGCGGGTCGACCTGCTTGCGCCGCTTGGCGACCGACCCGTCGGCGAGGTCCCCGGCGTGGCAGACGACGTCGGGCTGCAATCGGTTCAGCTCGGCGACCAGGCGTTCGGACCAGCGGGTGCGGTCGAGCGGGCCGTAGTGGGTGTCGGTGATGACTGCGACGCGCAGTCCGTCGAGCCCGGGGCCGAGCTTCGGCAGCACGACGTCGACCGCCTTCACCGGCGGCACCCGCATGGCGATCCGGTTCCCGCTGACGAGCAGCACCGCCGCGACGGCGAGCGTGGCCGCGGCTACGATCCGTGGCCGCGCGGGATCGTCCACTCCGGACACCAGCAGGACCAGCCGCAGCACGTGCGTGAGGACGCTCCAGGTGAACAACACCCAGACCGTGCCGAGCGTGACGTCCCCGATCCGCGCGGCGGCGTCGCTCTGCTTCGGACCGTGCCCGAGCACCATGAGCACCGGAAAACTCAGTGCGGCCACGCCGAAAACAACCGTGCCGACGACGGTGCCCGCGACCGGCCAGTCCGGCAGCAGCACGAGCACCGACCACGGCTCGCCGAACAGCAAAAGCACCGCGGCGACCACGAAGGCAACCCGACGAACTCCAACCACGGTTCTCTTCCCTTCGCCCAGGTACTACCCAGCGTAGCCGCAGTCCGAAGGTAGGCGTGGTGGTGCCGTTGGGTGGTTAGGGCGAGGCGGGCAGCAGCGGTTCGACGGGGGTGAAGTCGCGGGCCCTGCGACCGCTGGGGATTCGGTCAACCGACACGCGACCGGGCAACCTGCTGCTCAGATTTCGCGTGGCTCAGGATTCTCCGCGACCCGCGCGCCAGCTGGCCACCGTTTCCTCCACGTCCAGCGGCCTGGCCCGCAGCACCGGGCCGTCTTGCGGCATCGCGTGTGCCTTGCGGATGCGGTCGTTCAGGTCCTCGACGATCTCCCGCACCTTGCGTTCGGAGTGGACTTTCGCCAGTTTCCCCGGCAGGTCTTGGATTTCCCTCGGCAGGGCGAGCGACGGCGGCAGGAATGCGGACACGTCGAGGTCGCCTTCGCGGGCGCGGCGGATCGCCCAGTCGGTCGCCGCGTCGCGGCCGGTGGGCGGCGGCAAGGGTTTTCCGGCTCCAGGCAGGTCTTCGAACTCGCCGCGGGATTCGGCGGCGGCGATTTGCCGGTCGACCCAGGTGCCGTACGACACGCCCGGTGGTTTGCGTTCCGTCACGGGAACCACCTCCCTCGCTGCCCAGCGTAGCGGCCAGTGCGCCGGTGCGGAGGGGACGAAGGTCCTGAAACGGCAGGTAAGATCCCACGCTGACCGCACGGAGGGCCGGGAGGGGACGCGATGATCGTCGAGCAGGAGGGCGACGGTCCCGAGGCTGCGCGCGAGGAAGTCGCGCGCACGCTCGCCTTGTTGTGGCGCGACCGCACGGGCGCCCCGGAACCCTCAGCGCGCGGTAGGCGCCCGACGCTCACCATCGAACGGATCATCGTGGCGGCCATCGCGGTCGCGGATGCCGAAGGGCTTGTCGCGACGTCGATGCACCGCGTGGCCAAGGAACTCGGGGTGGGCACGATGACGCTCTACACCTATGTTCCCGGCAAAACCGAACTGATCGACCTCATGGTGGACACCGTTCTCCTCGAACGGAATCTCCCCGGCCCGGGCGAACCTCGGCCGGAGGACTGGCGTGCGCAGGTTCGCGTCTACGCCGACCGGACGCGCGATATTTACCGTCGGCATCCGTGGCTGCGGGAGCGGTCCCGGGTCCGGCCCGCGCTCGGTCCGGGACAGCTGGCCGGTCAGGAATATCTACTGTCCATTATGGATGGACTGGGCTTGCCTGCACGTGAAGTCGTTGCGGCGGCTAGTTCTGTCGCCGGATACGTGGACGCGAACGCGGCGGCCGAAGCGGAGAGTGTCCATCTGGAACAGACCACGGGGCAATCCAACGACGCGTGGTGGGGACAGCGTTCTTCGTTCTGGTACACGTATTTCGACGTCGAATCCCATCCGGCGATGAACCGGACCTGGCTCGCGGGCGGGTTCGACAAGCCTTCCGCGAAGCAGGCGTCGGACGCGTCGGAGTTCGGATTGGACCGGCTTCTCGACGGGATCGCTGACCGGATCGACCAGGTCGGCGAATAGGCTCAAGCACTCGCTCCGCCTGCCGGGTCGCCATCACTTGGGCGATCATGCGCCGAGAGAGACGCCTACGACGTGGAAACCCTTGTGGGTCAAGGCTTCGCAGACCCATCCAAGTTGCGGGCGAGTCAGGAACCCCCGAGCGCGAACCGGATCCCGGTCGCTTCCTCGGAAAGCGTCCACAACCGACCGCCCCGCGCCGCATCCCGCGAAGCGCCCAACGCCGTCCCCAACCGTGGCCGACCCACTCCGCCGAACGCCGGACCGTAGTAGGAACCGCCGGTCGCGGCCGGATCGATCGCGGCCCGGACGGCGGGCCAAGCGCCGTGATCCTTGCCGTGCGTGTAGGGCGCAAGCAGCCGCATCACCGGCACCGGCTTGGTGATTCCCGGCCGGGCGGGGCTGGTGCGTTCGAGGCTGAACCCCGGGTGCGCGAGGATCGACTGCACCGGCGAACCCGCCGCCCGCAGCCGTCGGTCGAGCTCCATCGCGAACGACTGCACGGCGTGCTTCGACAACGCGTACGCACGAAAGTCCGAATACTTGTGCGAGCTCTGCAGATCGTCGATGTCGTACGGATACATCCGGGTGATCAGGCTGCCTGCCAGCACTATCCGCGCGGCCGAGGCGGTCAGTACCGGCATCGCGAGCGCGGTGAGTGCGAAGTGGCCAAAGTGGTTGGTGCCGACCGCCAGCTCCAGGCCCTGTTTCGTGGTCCGGCGCACGGGGCCGGGCGCGGTGATGCCGGCGTTCTCGATCAACGCGTCCACGCGGTCGAGCCGTCCGAGCGCGTCGACGGCGGCCGGAATGGAGTCCAGGTCGGCGAGGTCAAGCGGGATCGTGCTCAGCGAGGCCGAACCGACGCGGGTGCGCACCATCTCGACGGCCGCGCGCAGCCGTGAAGGGTCGCGGCCCAGCAGCGCGACGTGGGCTCCGGCGGCGGCCAGTTGCTCGGTGATGAAGTAGCCGATCCCGGCGTTGCCCCCGGTCACCGCGTAGACCCGGCCGGCGAGGTCGGGCAAGTTCCGGGGATTCCACGCCACGATCGCCCCCAACAGTCCGGTTTCCGGTCGGTCCGGACTATACGAACGCCGCGGTCAGTGCGTCGGCGCGGCCTCCGTAGTGGTGCTGGAAGTCGTCGTGGTGGTCGACGTGGCCGGGTTCGCCGGGGCGGAGCTGGACGGCGTGGTGCTGCTCGTCGGGGTGGTCGGCGTGCTGCTCGTGGGCGTGGTGCTGGAAGGCGTGGTCGGCGGAGCGCTGGTCGGCTTCGCGGGAGTGCTGCTGCTCGGCGCGGTGCTGCTGCCAGGAAGCTGCGTCGGCGTGCCGGGCTGGTTCGGCGTGCCAGGCTGGGCCGGGGCGACCGGCGGCGGAACGGGCGGGGCGACGTCGCCCGCCGGGCTGCCCGCGGCGGCTTCGACCGCGCCGGGGCCGGGCGGGGCTCCGATCGGGACCTTGCTGTCCGGCAGGTTCGAGACGCCGCTGCGGTAGCCGTTCGCGTACGCCAGCACTGTGTCCACATAGGACTGCGAGTTGTTGTACCGGCGCACCGCGAGGCGCTGGTTGGCGTCGGTGGAGAGGTCCAGACCTCCCGAGCACAGGTAGCGCGCGGTGGCGAGGGTCTCGTCGTAGATGTTGTTCGGGTCGGAAATCCCGTCGCCGTTGCCGTCGGAGGCATACGACGCCCAGGTCGACGGGATGAACTGGGTCGGGCCGACCGCGCGGTCCCACACCGGGTCGCCGTCGTAGCGGCCGTGGTCGGTGTCGCGGATCGCGGCGAATCCGCCGGAACCGTCGAGGACCGGGCCGAGAATGCGTTCGAGGGTGTTGCCCTTGGCGTCGACGTAGCCGCCGCGCGCGTGGTTCGACTCGACCCGTCCGATGGCCGCGATCAGCGCCCAGTCGACGTGGCAGCCGGGCTGTTCGCGGGCCATGATGTCGGCCGCGTTGCGGTAGGCGCGCAGCATGCTCTCCGGGATGCCGAGCGGACCGGCGGTGGTGGCCGAACCGGGGCCGTTCGGGTAGCCGGGAACGCCGAGCGCCTGCGGGACCGGCGGCTGCGGGAGGCTGCCGTCCACGCCGATCGGCGGGAGTGTGATGCCGGGCGGCAGGCCGGGGAAGTTCGGCGCGGGCTGGGCGGCAGACGGCGGTTCCGCGGCGCGCAACGCCACCGGGATGCCGGACGACGTCACCGTCGGCAGCACCACGAGCGCGCCTCCGGCGAGGGCGGCGAAAGCCCGGCTCCGGGCGTTCCGTCCCTGCGGGCGGCGTCTGGCCATGCGTGTCTCCCCGTTCGTTCGGCCGGTCTGCGGCCAAAGCTAGCGGATCTGTGCGCGATCCGGTGAGGGGTCGCCGGAATTCTGTCCGTTCCGGCCAACTTTCGTTCGTCTGGCATAAAACCTTCGGTGGGTTCCGGTCATCGGTGCTTAACCGGGATTTTGCTGAATAGGCCGAATGGAGTAATCCGTTCGTCGGGTCCACAGTGGACCACAGCGGACCCGGGGGCGATTTACGCCGCCGGGCCGAATCGTTTCCGGTATTCCGACGGCGACAGCCCGGTGTGCCTGCGCAGCCGCAGCCGGAGGTTCGCGCCGGTGCCCAGCCCGGTGCGGGCGGCGATGCGGTCCAGACCATGTTCGCCGCGCTCGATGAGGCGCCGGGCCAGCGTGACGCGTTCGGCGGTGAGCCAGGCGAGCGGCGTCGTGCCCAGTTCGGCGCGGAACCGGCGGTGCAACGTCGCGGCGCTGGTCGCCGCGCGGGCGGCGAGATCGGCGACCGTGAGCGGTTGGTCGAGGTGCTGCCGCGCCCATTCCAGCACCGGCGCGAGCGAGGCGTCCGGAATCTCCGGCACCGGGCGTTCCACGAACTGTTGCTGGCCGCCTTCCCGGTGTCCGGTGAAAACGAGGCGACGGCTCACCGCGTTGGCGATTTCCGCGCCGTGGTCACGCTGGATTACATACAGCGACAGATCGAGCGCGGCCGCACTTCCGGCGGCGGTGAAAACTGTGCCGTCCTCGACGAAGAGGACGTCCGGCTCCAGCCGGACCCGCGGGTAGCGCGCGGTGAACGCCTCGGCCCATTGCCAGTGCGTGGTGGCGCGGCGATCGTCGAGCACGCCCGCCTGAGCGAGGGTGAACGCGCCGGTGCAGAAGCTCATCAGCCGCGCGCCGCGGGCGTCCGCTCGCTGGATCGCGGCAATGATCTCCGGGTCGGCGGGGGTCTGCGGATCCGGCCGGTTCGGCACGATCACGGTGTCCGCGGCGTCGACCGCTTCGAGACCGGCGACGTCGGCGAGAGTAAAGAACCCGAGGTGCATCCGGGCCTGCCCGCCGGGCGCCGCGAGCGCGAAGTCGTACCACGGCGTCGGCAGTTCCGGCCGGCGCAAGCCGAACAGTTCCGTCGCGACGCCCATCTCGAACGGGTTCGAGCCGTCGCCGGCGATCATCACGACGCGGTGCGAGGATCCTTTCGACATGTGCGATTCCTAGCACTCCCGGCCGCCGGAAACCAGGCCCAAGATCGAACCCATGACAACTCAGCCCCTCGATTTGCAGGCGGTGCTCGCCGGATTCGACGCTCCGTGGAGCCCGCGGATCGTCGCCAACGTCAACGACTACGACATCCGCCTCGCCCGGTTCGCCGGCGAACACGTGTGGCACAAGCACGACAACACCGACGAGTTTTTCCTTGTCCTCGACGGCAGCATCGAGATCGGCCTGCGCGAAGCGGACGGCGAACGGACTGTGACGCTGACGCGCGAGCAGGGGTTCGTGGTCCCGCGCGGCACGTTCCACAAGCCGTCGTCAAAGGAGGGCGCGGTGGTGCTTCTGGTGGAGCCGTCCGGGACGCTTTCGGTCGGCGACGAGCACGAGGAAGTGCCCGACACTGTCGACGTGACCGTCGGGCATCGCGTCTGACCTGCTGGGTTGCACCGTGGGACGGCGTATCCTCGCCGTCATGAAACGCACTTCCTTCGCGCAGTGGCCGTGCTCGATCGCCCGGACCATGGACCTGCTCGGGGACTGGTGGACGCCGCTGGTGCTGCGGGACGCGTTCTACGGCGTCCGCCGCTTCGACGAGTTCCAGCAGGCGCTCGGCATCGCACGCAACACCCTCGCCGACCGGCTGCGCAGGCTGGTCGACGAGGGTTTGCTGGAGAAGCGCGCCTATCAGGCCGAACCGGTGCGCTACGACTACGTGCTCACCGAGAAGGGCCGCGATTTCTGGAGCGTGCTGGCCGCGATGACGGCCTGGGGCGACCGGTGGCTGGCCACCGAAGCAGGCCCGCCGATCGTGCTGCACCACGACGCCTGCGGGCACGACACGACCGCGACCGTCGTCTGCGCTGATTGCGGCGAGCCGCTATCCGCCGACGACACCCGAATGCGGCGGGGCCCAGGCTTCCCCGAACGCCTCTCGCAGCGCCCCGACGTCCAAGCGCGGTTCGCGCCCCAGGAGTAGCCGTCCGTGAGGGGAACCCTGAGGGACTCTGAGTCCCTCAGGGTTCCCCTCACGGCTTTTGGGCATCCCCCGTGATTGACATGGTTAGTCTTGTTACGCAACTATGCTGGTCGAGACGCCAACGGAGGAGGACTCGCCATGGAGTGGACCGGCGCGCGGTACGCGGACGCCCCGACTGTGCAGGTGGACGCGTGGATCGACGGCTCGCCCGAGCAGGTCTGGCGGTTCGCCTCGGACGTTGTGCTGATGCCGGAGCTGAGCGGCGAACTGCAGTCGGTCCGGTGGTGCGACGAGGGCTCGGCGCCGGCGCTCGGACGGTCCTTCGTCGGGCATAACCACCACGACATGCGCGGCGACTGGGAAACCACGTCCTACATCGTCGAATGCGAGGAACCGCGCGTTTTCGCCTGGGCGGTCACCGATCCGGCCAATCCGACCGCGGTCTGGCGGTTCACCCTCGCCCCGGAGAACGGCGGCACGCGGCTGACGCAGTGGGCGCAGATGGGACCGGGGCCGTCCGGCGTGACCGAGGTGATCGCGCGGATGCCGGAGAAGGAACAGAAGATCGTGCACGTCCGGCTGAGCGAGTTCGAGGCCTCGATGACCGCCACGCTCGGCGCGATCAAGGACCGCGTGGAGACCGCCGGATGATGCGCACGGCCACCACCGTCGAGGCGTCGTCCGGCTGGCCCGGAACCCGGGATTTCGTGCTGGAGGCGGAAAAACTGGGTCTCGACGAATGCTGGGTGGCCGAGGCGTGGGGTTCGGACGCGCCTTCGGTGCTCGGCTACCTCGCCGCGCGCACGGACCGGATCCGGCTCGGCTCCGGCATCATGCAACTCGGCGTGCGCACGCCGGTCGCGCTCGCGCAGGCCGCGCTCACGCTCGCCGAGATGTCCGGCGGACGGTTCGCGCTGGGGCTCGGTCCGTCCGGCCCGCAGGTGATCGAGGGGCTCCACGGGGTGCCGTTCGCGCGGCCGCTGACCCGGATGCGCGAGACCGTGCAGATCATTCGCAGCGCGTTCGCCGGAGAGAAGATCTCCTTCGCCGGCAAGGCTTTCCAGATTCCGTTGCCCGGCGAATCCCGCCCGATGCGGCTGTCGGCGAAACCGAACGAGAACATCCCGATCTACCTGGCCACGCTGTCGCCCCGAATGCTGGAGCTCACCGGCGAACTCGCCGACGGCTGGCTGGGCACGAGCTTCGTCCCGGAAGGCGCCGACGCCTACTTCCGTCACCTCGACGCCGGGCTCGCGAAAGCCGGCCGGAGCCGCCGCGATCTTGTGGTGTGCCAAGGCGCGGAGGTCGCGTTCGCGTCCGATGAGGACGAACTGCGGACCATGGTCGCCGGGCGCAAGAAGGAACTGGCCTTTTCGCTGGGCGGCATGGGTTCGGCGAGCACGAACTTCTACCACGACGCCTACGGCAGGCAAGGCTGGGCCGAGGTCGCCGCTGAGGTGCGGGAACGCTGGCAGTCCGGCGATCGCGACGGCGCGGCCGGGCTGGTGACCGACGAGATGGTGCTCGCGACGACGCTGATCGGCACCGAGGACATGGTCCGCGCGCGGCTGAAGGTGTGGCGCGCCGCCGGAGTCGACACGGTCCGGCTGTATCCGGCGGGCGACACCTTGGAAAACCGGCTCGCGACGCTCGGCCGGGCACTCGAGTTGGTAACGGAAGTGCCCTGACAGACCAAGCATTGGGCCAACCGGCTGCGTCGGCGGGTCCGGCTGCGCCATAGTGTCGGCGATCCCGAACACCAAGGAGTCGCTCGATGCGCAAGATCGTGTCCACCCTGTTCGTCTCGCTTGACGGCGTGGTCGAGGCGCCGGACCAGTGGTCGCTCTCGTACTGGAACGACGAGCTCGAACACGCGGTGGGCGACGGCATGGCGGACGCCGACGCGATGTTGCTGGGCCGCGTGACTTACGAGGGCTTCGCCGAGGCCTGGCCCGGCCGCACGGACGACCCGGGCGCGGAGTTCATGAACAGCGTGCCGAAGTACGTCGCGTCCACCACCCTGACCGCGGCGGACTGGCACAACACGACCCTGCTGCGGGGAGATCTCGGCGAGGCGATCGCGGAGCTGAAGTCCAGCGAGGGCGGCGACATCATGACCAGCGGGAGCACGACGCTGGTGCGCTGGCTCCTGTCGCACGGGCTGGTGGACGAGCTGACCCTGCTGCAGTACCCGGTGGTGGTCGGCAAGGGACGGCGGCTGTTCCCGGCGGAGGGACCGCAGCTGGACTTCCGGCTCACCGACACGACAGCGTTCCGCAACGGGGTGCTGCGGTTGGTGTACCGGCCTTCTGACGACTGACAGTCCAAAGAGGACTGTCCGCGCGGCCCCGAATCCCGCTCGGTTCGCCGAGCGGGATTCGGGGCATCTCCGGGTCATTCCGCCAGACGGGCGCCGCGACGCCAGATGGCGCGGGTGTTGAGCGTGTCGCTGATGTCGCTGGTCGGGTCGCCGTCGACGAGCAGAAGGTCGGCGCGGAGTCCCTCGGCGACGCGGCCTCGGTCGCTGAGGCGGAAGCGGCGGGCGGTGGTCGCGGTGGCTGCCCGCAAGGCGCGTTCGGGCGTGAGACCGGCTTCCACTAGGTACTGCAACTCGTGGTGCAGGCTTGCTCCATGCGCGAGGCCGCCGAAGAACGTCTCAGGCATGGATACGTCGGTGCCCGCCAACACGTCGACACCGGCGGCGTCGAGCGCGCGCACGGTGTCGTACACGTCTTCGAGTTTGCCCTGCGGATAGCGGTTGTAGCTGGAGCGCAGGGTTTCTTCCCACTTGTCGTCGAGGCGCGCGGCGACCCGGGGGTCGTCGGCGAGCGCGCTGCCGGTGATCCCCATCAGCGAGGCGTTGAGGCTGATGCAGGGAACGACGAACATCCCCGCGTCCTTGACGAGGCTGATGATCTCGGCGGTGTGCGGCTGGTCCATGAAGACGTGGGCAAGGCCGTCGATGCCCGCCTCGACGGCCATCTTGGTCGCCTCCACGGTGAGCGCGTGAGCCACGGTGAGAGCGCCGTGCTTCTTGGCTTCCGCGACCCCGGCGTTCACGGTGGCCTGGTCGAGACACGGCAGTCCTGGATGTCCTTCCACGCTGCCGTCGTCGATCATGAACTTGATGAAATCGGAGCCTCTGGCGAGGAGTTGCGGGACGAAGGCGGCCGCTTCCTCGGGCGTGGTGGAGAACGGCATCACGGGCATCACCGGCGGGAGGTCCCACTTCGGCCGGAATCCTTCGGGCATCAGCTCGCTGGGATGACCGCCGGGCGGGGTGATGCCGAAACCGGCGGACCGCACGTCGGCGACGGTGTCGTCGTCGGTGATGTGGCCCCGGTTCTCCCGGGTGTTCATCCCCTGCATCTCCAGTTCGGTCGTGACCCCGAACCGCAGGGCCAGCGCCAGCGAGCCCGGGGCGGAGTGCACGTGGGCGTCGATGAGCCCCGGCAGCAGGGTCGCGCCAGTGCCGTCGACGGTTTCGCTGCCCTGGGGGATCTCGCCGCCGACCTGGGCGATCCGCGTGCCGTCGAGGACCACGGTCTGCACGCCGAGGGACTTCTCCCCGTCGAAGACCCGGGCGTTGGCGATGGCGGTGAGTGTCATGGCGGTTCGTCTCGTTTCCTTGCATCGGGTATTTACATACCTAATGCTATGTACTTGCTCTCGGGTATGCAAATGGGCTGGTGCGGCCTAGGATCAAGCGCATGAGCAGCTCTCCCGACCCGGTGCTGGACCAGATCGGCCCGGCCCTGTCCCGCTTGCGGCGGCGCACCCCGGCGTCGAACAAGGACCTGTCCCGCAATCTCGTGCTCAACGTGATCGCCGACGCGCCGGACGAGACGACAGTCGGCGGGCTCGCCGTCGAGATGGGGGTCGCGCAACCGGTGGCCAGCCGGACTGTCGCCGCGTGCATCGCCGACGGGTTGCTGCGCCGGGCGGCATCGCAGACTGATGGACGCCGGACGGTTCTCGAACTCACCAAGCAGGGCGAGGCGGAACGGAAACGTTTCGCCGCCGAACAGCGAAAGGCGTTCGAGGAGATCACGGCTGGCTGGTCGGCGGAGGAACAGGTCCAGTTCGCGCGGCTGTTGACCCGGTATGGCGCCGATGCTGCGGAGTGGTCGAGGAAACAGGCGGCGAGCAGGGACTGACGGGTCTCAGTGCGCCGGCGTAGCCGACCTCAGTTCACCTGCCGCCCCTGTCCCTCCCAAAACGGCTGGCGCAGCTTGAACTTCTGGATCTTCCCGGTCGCCGTCCGCGGCAGCTCCGCGAGGAACTCCACCCGCTTCGGGCATTTGTACCCGGCCAGGTGCTGGCGGCAGTGCGTGATCAACTCGTCCGCCGTCACCTCGCTCCCGTCCGTCACCACCAGCGCGGTGACCAGTTCGCCCCACTTCTCGTCCGGGATGCCGATCACCGCGGCCTCCCGGACGGCCGGGTGCGAGCTCAGCGCGTCTTCCACCTCGATCGACGACACGTTCTCGCCGCCGGTGATGATGACGTCCTTCTTGCGGTCGGCGATGGTCAGGTAGCCGTCGGTGAAGGTGCCGCCGTCGCCGGTGTGGAACCAGTTGCCTTCCTGGACGCGGGCGGTCTCGTCCGGGTTTTCCCAGTAGCCGTCGAGGTTGTGGTTGCTTTGGGTGAGGACCTCGCCGTCGGTGTCGATCGTGACGCGGACGCCGAGGGCGGGGGCGCCGGCGCGGCCAAGGAGCTTCGCCTGCTCGTGCGGGTCCAGGTCGGCCCATTCGCTGCGGAAACGGTTGACCGTGACCAGCGGCGAAGTCTCTGTCAGGCCGTAGATCTGGATGAACTCCCAGCCGAGTTCCGCGCGCACGCGTTCGATGGTCCGGGTCGGCGGCGGCGCGCCGGCGACCACGATCCGGACTCGGTCGCGGCCGGGGATTTCGCCGTCCCAGGAAGCGGCGCCGTCCAGGGCCGCGGTGACGACGGCGGGGGCGGCGCACATGATCGTCACGCCGTGTTCCTGTACGCGGCGCAGGATTTCGGCGCCGTCCACCTTGCGGAGCACGATGTGCCGTCCGCCGAGGCCGGTGACCGCGTACGGCATGCCCCAGCCGTTCGCGTGGAACATCGGCAGGGTGTGCAGCAGGACGTCGTTGTCGCTGAGCGTGGTGTGCAGGCCGAAAGTCGTTGCGTTGAGCCACAAATTGCGGTGCGTGAGCTGGACGCCCTTCGGCCGCGCGGTGGTGCCGGAGGTGTAGTTGATCGTGGCGGTCGCGGATTCGTCGGCGTTCCACGGGCGCGGTTCGCCGTCGCCGCCCCAGATCTTGTCGTCGTCCTCGCCGAGGACGAACACGTGTTTCGCGGTTACGCTGTCCAGCAACGGTTTCAGCTCGGGGTCGATCATCAGGACCTCGGCCCCGGAATGCTCGACGATGTACCGCACTTCGGCGGGCGCGAGGCGGAAATTCACCGGCACCAGGACGCGGCCCCAGCCGGAGACGCCGAAGAACGACGTCAGCAGCCGCGCGGAGTTGTGCGAGACGATGGCGACCCGGCCGCCGACGGGAACGCCGAGCGCGTCGAGGTTCGCCGCCTGCGCGCGGGCGCGGCGGGCGAGTTCGCGGTAGGGCACCGAGCCCCAGGACTCCGCGGGCTGGGCGGGTTCGTCCACCACCGCGATCCGGTCCGGGTACACCGTTTCGGCGCGGTCGAGGAAGTCGCGGACACTCAGGTCATAGAACACGTGCCGATCCCTTCGCGTCTGCGGGCCGCACTGCCCGCGCGGGTGATTTTCGCTCACCGCCTCGGATACAGCCACCCCACATGGAGGGTGTATCCGATGTGGACCACGTCCTAGCGCAGCAGCCCGGCGGCGCGAGCCCGGTTCACCGCCTGCACCCGGTTCGACACCGCCAGCTTCCGCATCGCGTGCTTGAGATACGACTTGACCGTGTTGGGCAGCAGGCCGAGCCGGTCGGAGATCTCGTCGTTCGTGCAGCCCTCGCTGACCAGCCGCAGCACGTCGACCTCGCGCGGGGTCAGCGCGACGCCGGGCAGGTCCAGCTCCGGACGAAGCCGTTCGCACACCGCGAGCAGCCGCTGCCGGGCGCTTTCGTCGTGGATCGACCCGGCGATGGCGGTCAGCTCCGCGTGCAGGTCGCCGCGTTCGGCCGCGGGGACGACCGACGGCGCGGCCAGCCGTCTCTGTACCTCTTCTTCGACCTCGATGTCACGTCCCAGCCGAGTCGCCACCGCGGTCGCCGCGTGCAACAGCCGATCGCCGAACGTGATCGAATCCCGCGACGCCGCATACAGCACCGCGCGCGTGGTCTCGCCGACGCGCACCGGCAGGGCCACCATCGCGCGCAGCCGCTCAGGCGCCACCGCGTGGTCGTATTTGTGCGTGATGCCCTGTGCGTTGAGATAGTCGACGACCGTCGACGGCCGGGCCAGCGCCACCGCTTTGCCGCCGAGCCCGGCCCCGGTGTCGACCTGCACGTGCTGCATCGACCGGGTGGCGGTGCCGCGGAGCTGGTCGATCACGTGCGAACGGGAGGCCGCCGACACCGGTCCGCCCATCGCGACCGGCAGCTCGGTCGCGATTTGCAGTGCTTTGAGCGCGCCGGCGACCAGGGGGCTGGCCGTCAGCGCGAGCCGGCCCGGAGGCGTCATGGGCACCGTCCCGCTTCACTCGACCTTGTGGGGTGGACGTCCACGTTACGCGTTGCGTCGCGTTCGGACTACTCGTGTGGTTCGGTGGCACACGTGGCAACCACGGATTTCGATACCGTCGCCGACCGGCTCTACGCAGGTGAGCCGGCCGACTTCGTCGCGGAGCGCACCGCGGCCGCCCGCGCGGCGAAGGAAGCGGGCGACGTCGAGCTGGCGCGCCGGATCCGCGCGCTGCGCAAGCCGACCGCGGCCGCGGCGTACGTCAACCGCCTGGCGCGCGACGGTTCCGCCCCGCTGTCCGAGCTGGCGGCGCTGGGCGAGAAGCTGCGCGACGCGCACGAGCAGCTCGACGGCTCGCGGCTGCGCGAACTGGCGCACCATCGGGCGGAGCTGGTGCAGCGGATCGTGCGGGACGCGACCGACTTGAGCGATTCCGTCGAGCGCGAGGTGGAGGAAACGCTGGAGGCGATCGTCGCGGACGCCGACGTCGCCCGGCTGGCGCTGGCCGGACGGCTGACGTCGAAGGCCCGCCAGGACGCCGACCGCTGGCTGTCCCTGCCGACGAATCCCGCGCCGGCCAAGAAGACCCGACAGTCCGAAAAGGACCGTAAGGCCGAGGAGGAAGCCCGGGTCCGCGCACTGGAACGGCGTCAGGCGGTGCGCGCGCGAGCGGAAGCCGAACGGAATTTGCAGCGCGCGGAGCGGACCGCCGAACAGGCCGACGAGCGGGTGGCCGAATTGCGGGAGCGGCTCGCCGAGGCGGAGCAACGCGCTGCCCGGGCGGCCGACGAGCTGACCAAGGCGCAGAAGACATTCGAGGAAGCCGACGATGCGGTTCAGCGGTCTTGACGGCGAACTCGCCTTGTCGCCGCTGCGTCCGGACGACGCCGAGGCGCACTTCGCAGGCGAGGACCCGGAGCTGATCCGCTGGCTCAACGGCGGGCCGGGGACGCTGGCCGGGACCCGGGAGTATTTCCGGCACTGCCAGGAGGAATGGGCTTCCGGCGGGTCGCTGCGGGCGTTCGGCATCCGGGTGAACGGAGTCTTGGCGGGGACGGTCGACCTGCGGTTCTCCGGCGAGCATCTCGCGCCGGGGGAGGCGAACGTGGCGTATGGCTTGTATCCGGCGTGGCGGGGGCGCGGATTCGCGACGCGGGCGGTGCTGCTCGCGGTCCGGTACGCGGCCGGCGAGGGCGCGAGGCGGGCGGTGATCATGGTGGAGCCGGAAAACGCGAACTCGAGTGCGGTGGCGCGGCGGGCGGGGTTTGAGCTGAGCGGCCAGGTAACCGAGGACGGTGAAGTGTTCGACCGTTACTTCCTAGACCTCCGCTAGCGGGAGATTTCCCTTCCCGCACACCACACCGCGCGAATCGCCCGCGTCGCCGACAGATCCGCCACCGGATCGCCGTCGACCAGCACCAGGTCGGCTCGCCGCCCAGGCCGGATTTCGCCTCGATCGGCCAGCCCGAACGCCCGCGCCGGGGCGATCGTCGCGGCGCGCAAAATCTCCACCGAGGTCAACCCGGCCTCGGCCAGCAGTTCGAACTCGTGGTGCAGGCTCGACCCGTGCGCGACCGCGACCGGGGCTCCGGACCCTCCGTTGGCGTCGGTCCCGGCGAGGATTTCGACCCCGGCGGCGTGCAAAGCCGCCACGTTGGCCACGAAATCGCCGGCGGCGCCGGTGAAGAAGTCGAGCGCCCCTTCCATCATGGTCAGCGTCGGGATCGCCGTCTGCCCGGCGGCTTTCATCGCGGCGACGTCCTCGTCGGCGATCCGGCCGACCACCGGCACGTGCGTCACGAATCGCGCACCGGTCGCCACGGCCAGGTGGTACGCGCCCGAGGTCGCCGCGTGCAGGACGGCGTCCAGGCCTCGCTCCCGTGCCGTGTCGACCAACGCCTGCAAGGCCTCGGCGGGCAGCCCGCCGTCACCGGGAGCTTCGGCGACGCCTTTGACGTAGTCGACGCCCTCCGCGGCCCGCGCTTCGACGAACTGGACGGCGGCTTCCGCGGTCGTCACGATCGCGGACGCGGGCATCTCCGGGATCGTGGAGTGGAGGCCGTCCGGGCCGATCGCGGGAAGCCCGGCGCTGCGGAAATCCGCCGGACCGGCCGACCGCAGTTCGGTTACCCGAGAGACGGGCCAGCACGCCATGTCGAGCCCGGTCGTCACGCCCCATTCGGCGAGGTCGGCCAACTGCGCCGGCCTTTCCAGGTGGACGTGCGAATCGATGAACCCGGGCAGCAGGGTCGCCCCGGCGGCGTCGATTTCCCGTGCCCCGGCGGGATCTGTGCCGAGCACCGGCCCGTCGATCACGACGGTGCGCGGTTCGCTGAGCCCTCGCCCGTCGAAGACGCGCGCGTTGCGCAGAGCGGTCTTGGCCACGATCCCTCCCCGGGTCAGTGGACGCGATACCGCAAGAGTACTGAGTTGTCGTCTACCAGGGCGGACATTAATTCGAGCTGTCGAGGGTCGATCGCCGCGCCCATCGCGACCCGCGGCGCGTCTCCGGCGATCAGCATCGGCGCGACGGTCAGGCGCAGTTCGTCCACCACGCCCGCGGCCAGCAGCGACGCGAACAGGTGCGGTCCGCCCTCGCAATCGATCCGGCGCAAGCCTCGCCGGGCCAGTTCGTCCACCGCTGCCGCGAGGTCGACGTCGCCGTGCCGGGGGCGCGGACGCTGGTCGTCCGGATCGGCGTGCAGGGCCGGGTCGCCGGTGGCCTCGTGCAGAGTTGGGTCGCCTGTCCCAGCGACCAGGACATCCGCCCCAGCGGACGCCCACGCCGCGCGCAGGTCCGGGTCCGTCGCCGCGCTGGTGATGACGATCGTCGGCACCAGCGCCTTGGTGATCACCGGTGCGTCCGGCGGCAGCGAACGGCCGGTGCTGACCACGGCGATCGGCGCGATCGGGGCCAGCCCGTGCCGGCGCCGCCGCTGCGCGGTCTTCTCGTCCGGCCGCAGGCCCTCGAAACCCTCGGCCAGCGCGGTGCCCGCGCCGACCAGCAGGACGTCGGCGAGGTCGTTGCCCAGCCGGTAGACGATCCGGTCCGCGGGCGTCGACAGCCCGCCGGAGCGGCCGTCGATGGTGATCCCGCCGTCGGCGCTCGACACGAAGTTCACCGCGAGCCACTTCGGCACGTCCGGATAGACGTAGAGCTGCTCGACGTCGGCCTCGGTGCGGTCTTGGTTTCCGGGAAAGACTTCGCGCATCAGACCGACCGTACAACGTTTGCCGGCGGCCGGGTGCCGATGATGCTGGCCACCATCTCCGCGACCTGCCGCGTCTCGCGGACCTGGTGCGCGCGGAACATCGCCGCTCCGTGCAGCGCGGACACCGCGGTGGCGGCGAGCGTGCCGATCACCCGTTCGCCGACCGGGAGGTCCAGCGTTTCGCCGATCACGTCCTTGTTCGACAGCGCCATCAGCACCGGCCAGCCGGTCGCGACCAGCGCGTCGACGTGCCGCAGCAGCTCGAGCGACTGGTAGGAGTTCTTCCCGAAGTCGATGCAGGGGTCGATCATGATGCCCTCGCGCGGCACGCCCGCGGCCAGCGCGCGCTCGGCCAGCTCGGTGGTGCCTTCGACCACCGCGGCCACCACGTCGTCGTACACCGGCCGGAGCGCTTCGGTGCGCGGCACGAGACCGTTGGTGTGCGAGCAGATGTAGCCCGCGCCGTGCTCGGCGGCGACGTCGAGGATCTCGGGTTCGATCGCGGCCCAGTTGTCGTTGACGAGGTCCGCGCCCGCGCGGCAGACGGCGTCGGCGACCTCGGCGCGGTAGGTGTCCACGCTGATGACCAGTTCGGGGAAGTTCTCGCGGGCCCATTCGACGGTCGGCACGACGCGGCGGATCTCCTCCGCCGCCGTGACCTCCGGGCCCTTGCCCGCCGGTACGCCGCCGATGTCGATCAGATCGGCGCCCTCGGCGTGCGCGCGGCGGATGGCCGCTTGCGCGGGGGCTTCTTCGAAGGTCGCACCGTTGTCGTAGAACGAGTCGGGAGTGCGGTTGATGATGGCCATCACCAGGGCTCGGTCACTGGTGAGGCGACGGCCTCGGAACACGAGGTCGGGCGTATGCATGCGGTCTCCCGGGCCGGAACGTCAATCTCGCGTGATCATAGGCGAGTTCGCGGCGGGAGTACGTCCGGCAGGTGGCGGGCGGAGCGGTCCGGAGGCCACCTGCGTCCGGGCGTTCGTCGATCTGCGTGCGCGGTGCGATCAGGAGGCGAGCGCCTCGTTGACGGTCAGGAACTCATCAGCGGTGCGGGTGGCGGAGAATTCGATCACGCGGTAATGCGCGAGGCGTTGCAGCACGAGCGGGTCGGTGGCGAGCACGGCGTCGAGCTTGCCGCGCAGGCACGGGCGGGAGATGATGACCTGGTCCGCGTCCTCGTTTCCTTTTCCGGAAACGAGGAACAATCCGTGCGCGAAGTGGCTTCGCAGCCAGTCCGCGTGTTCGGCCAGTGCGTAGTCGACTTCGTTTCGAGGCGCTGTGTAGGACAGCAATGCGATGTACATGACCTCAGCGTAGGACGCTCGGTCGGATGGTGCATCCTCCTCCCGAGTGCCGTCGTGCTTCATCGAATGGTCAAGTATTCCCAATAATTCTTTACGGATAAGCGTACTGCTGGGAATTCCGTTACGGGGTACGGGAAATCACGCTGGCCGGCGTTTCCGCAGGACATTTCGGACGGATGGTCAAGACCACCCCCAGTTCTGCGTGAAGCAGCCTGCCAGATAAAGATCCACGCGGTCGGCGAACCGGCTCGGATCGCGTCCGGTGAGTTCGCCGATCCGGGTGATGCGGTATCGCAGGGTGTTCACGTGCAAGTGGAGCGTGGCCGACGTCTGTGTCCAAGATCCCGAATGTTCCAGGAACGCCTTGAGCGTCGTTATCAATTCGGAACCGTGTGCGGCGTCGTACGCGAGTACCGGCCCCAGTACTTTTTCGCCGAATGTCCGGCGCAAGTCTTCCGGCACGGCCGCGAGCAGCAGCAAATGAGACGCCACTTCGTCGCCGGACAGCACCGTCGCGCGGCCCGGCGTCAACGCGGCCAGTGTGCGCGCGTGCCGGGCTTCCTGCACGCCGGCGCGCAGGCCGGCGGCGTCGGCGGCCCGGCTGAGGCCGAGCGTCAGCCGCGCGGACCCGAGCGCGGGCTCGATGGTGTGCACGGCTTCCCGCAACGTTTCGGTGTCGCGCGAGGAGAAGAGGCCGAATGTCTCACCGTCGACAGTCGCCACCAGCACCGGCTGCCCGGTGGTCGAAAGCAGCTCCTCCACCAGCACCTGCGCGAGTCCCGGCCCGCCGCCGCGGACCTCGGCGGACAGCGTGGCGACCGGTTCCTGCGGCGCGAACCCGGCGGCGGACAGCCGGGAGGTCAGCTCGCCCGGCGCGGCGTCGTCGGAGAGCACCAGTCGCAGCAGCGGTTCGGCCGCCCGGTTCTCGATCCGCCGGGCCTCGTCCACCCGGGACCGTTCGAGCCCGACCAGCGCGGCCAGTTCCAGCGCCAGCTCGCGGCGCGCGGACGGCCACTGCGCCGGATCGCCGTCCACCACCAGGAACCAGCTCGCGATCCGGTGCCCGGAGCGGCCGGCCGCGCCGAGCAGCGTGACCGGGCCGTCCTGGCACGGCAGCCGTTCGGCGCGCAGGAATCGGCGGGCCAGCGCGGTGCGGCGCGCGGCGGGCAGTTCGGGGCCGCCGGCCAGCTGGTGCCCGGTCGCGCTCAGCACGACACAGCCGGTTTCCAATTCCTCCGCACCGGCCTTGACCAGCGCGGACAGCCCGCGTCCGGAGGTCACCGCGGCCACCAGCCGCCGGTGCGAATCGCGGGCGGGCGCCGAGCGTTCCGCCGCCAGTCCCAGGATCACCTTCTCGGCCACGGTCGCGAACGAAACCGACACCGGCACCTCGAACAACGGCAGGCCGACGCGCTCGCAGGCGGTCACGAGGTAGTCCGGCACCGGCCCGCCGACCTCGGCGGTCCCGGCCCCGAGCGCGGTGACGCCCGCGGCGGCGAGTTTGCCGACGAACGCGTCCGCGTCCGACGGTCCCGGCAGCCAGCGCATTCCGCACAGCACGATCTCGCCGCCGTCGAGGTACCGCGTCGGATCCTGCAGGGTCGCCTGGAAGACGCGGCCGAACTCGCGGTCGCGCGCCTTCTCGCCCGCCAGCAGCCGCAACCCCAGCTCCGGGGTGTCGAGCAGTGCACCCAGCCGCATGCGCGCCTCCTTCCGCCCATCAGTACCGCACACCAGAGGGGTTTGGCGGAAACTACGAAAAACCGGCCGTTCGCGCTCGCCGCTTTCGGCGGATCTGCCGTGGCCCGGGCCACGCCGCGGCAGGTGTACTCACTCGGCGAGCGAAGAAGAAGGGATGACAATGGCGATCGTTCTTGGCGACAACCGCTACGGGAAGGCCGAAAACCGGCTGGTCCGCGTCGACCGGGACGGTGACGAGCACCGGATCACCGACCTCACCGTGAGCGTGTCGCTGTCGGGCGACATGAGCGACACCCACCTGACCGGGGCCAACGACAAGGTGCTGGCCACCGACACGCAGAAGAACACCGTCTTCGCCTTCGCCCGCGACGGCATCGGCGAGATCGAGGACTTCGCGCTGCGGCTGGCCCGGCACTTCGTGTCCACGCAGGGGAGCATCCACGCCGCGCGCGTCGGGATCGTGGCTCATCCGTGGGAGCGGCTGCAGGTCGGCGGACGGCCGGCGCATCACTCGTTCGCGCGTTCCGGCGCGGGCACCCGCACCGCTCGCGTCACCTACGACGGCGAGCGGGCCTGGGTGCTCGGCGGGGTGGAAGACCTGACCGTGCTCAACTCCACCGGCTCCGAATTCTGGGGCTTCCCGCGCGACGAATACACCACGCTCGTCGAGGTGAAGGACCGGATCCTCGCCACCGCGGTGTCCGCGACCTGGCGGTACTCCGTCGAGGAGGCCGACTGGGCGAAGGCGCACGAGACCGCGCTCGCCACGCTGCTCGACGCGTTCGGCGGCACGCACAGCCAGTCTCTGCAGCAGACGCTGTACGCGATGGGGCAGGCGGTGCTGGAGGCCGTCCCGGAAATCGCGGAGATCCGCTTCGCGCTGCCGAACAAGCACCACTTCCTCGTCGACCTCGAGCCGTTCGGCCTCGACAACCCCGGCGAGGTGTTCTACGCCGCCGACCGGCCCTACGGCCTGATCGAGGGCACCGTCCTGCGCGACGACGCCCCGCCGGCCGGCCCGGCCTGGTCCTGAAAACCGACCTCCGATCTGTTGGGAGCGCTACCGTTATGACCGTGTCCATCGATGCCGACGTCGAACGCGCCTGGCTCGCCGAATGCGTGCGGATCGCCGAGAAGAACGTCGCCGACGGCGGCGGTCCGTTCGGCGCGCTGGTGGTGAAGGACGGCGAGATCGTCGCGACCGGCGTCAACCGCGTCACCCCGTCGCTCGACCCGACCGCGCACGCCGAGGTGGTCGCGATCCGCGCGGCCTGCCAGGCGCTCGGCACGTTCAGCCTGGCCGGCTGCGTGCTCGTCTCCTCGTGCGAGCCGTGCCCGATGTGCCTCGCGTCGTCGCTGTGGGCTCGCGTGGACCGCGTGCTGTACGCGGCCGACCGGGACGACGCCGCTCGCGCCGGATTCGACGACCGGGCGTTCTACGAGCTGTTCGAGCACCCGCGCGAAACGTGGCAGACCCCCGTTTCGCGAGTGTCCACACCGGAGGCTTTCGCCCCGTTTTCCGCCTGGCTCGGCCGATCCGACCGGATCGAGTACTGAGTCTCGGCGAGTGCTGAATGCCGGTCAGAATCGGCTTCAGCGTCCACCGCCCCACCCCACCGGGCCACCATCCCGGTGCTGACCGGAGCACCAGAAAAACGCAAACGTCCCGCCGCCCCGCCCCTTGCGTGTGCCAGGGGTGCGGTGCGGCACACCCACCGGCAAGGGGAGGACGCATGACCCAGGTACGCCTCGACGAAGCGGTGACCTCGGCTCCCGGACCACAGCGCAAGTCCATTGTGGAGCGACTGTTCGAAATCCGCGCTCGCAATACCTCGGTAGGCCGGGAAGTACGCGGCGGCATCACCACTTTCGTCGCCATGGCCTACATCGTTTTGCTCAACCCGCTCATCCTCGGCGCTTCCGCCGACATCACCGGCGCGAAACTCAGCGCCGCGCAAGTGACCACGGCGACCGCGCTCGCCGCCGCCGTGATGACTGTCCTCATGGGACTCGTCGGCAACGCGCCGCTCGCGCTCGCCGCCGGGCTCGGCATCAACGGCATCGTCGCGTTCCAGATGGCCCCGTCGATGACGTGGGCACAGGCCTTCGGACTTGTTGTCCTGGAGGGCGTCTGCATTGTGCTGATGGCGGTCAGCGGCGTCCGGGAACGCATTATGAACGCGATTCCCGGACCGCTGAAAACCGCGATCACCGTCGGAATCGGCCTCTACATCGCGCTTGTCGGATTGGTGAGCGCCGGGTTCGTCACTCGTATTCCGGACTCCGCGCACACGACTGTCCCGGTGCGCCTCGGGACCGACGGGCATCTGTCCGGCCTGCCGCTCGCGGTCTTCTGCTTCGGCCTGCTGCTGATGACCGTGCTGATGTCCCGGAAGGTGCCCGGCGCGGTGCTGATCAGCATCGCCGCCGCCACCGTGCTCGCGGTGGTGCTGCACGACGGATTCGGCGTCGGCGACTGGGGGTTGACGACGCCGACGCTGCCGCATTCCGTGGTGGCGGCTCCTGATTTCGGGCTGCTCGGACACGTCGATCTGTTCGGCGGATTCGCCAAAGCGGGTGCGCTGACCGCGACGATCTTCCTGTTCACCCTGGTGCTGTCCGGCTTCTTCGACGCGATGGGCACCATCACCAGTGTGTCGGCCGAGGCCGGGCTGTCGAAGAACGGCCGGGTGCCGCGGATGGGCCGGATCCTGTTCGTGGATGGGGCAGGCGCGATCGCGGGCGGGATGTCCGGCTCGTCGCCGAACACCGTGTTCCTGGAATCCGCGGCCGGCGTCGGGGAGGGCGCGCGGACCGGGCTGGCGAGTGTCGTGACCGGACTGCTGTTCGGGGCGACGCTGCTGTTCACGCCGATCGCGGGCATCGTGCCGGCGCAGGCCGCCGCGCCCGCGCTCGTGGTGATCGGCGGGATGATGGTGGCGCAATGCCGCAATATCCCGTGGAACGACCCGGATTACACGATTCCGGTGTTCCTGACGGTCGCGCTCATTCCGTTCACTTACTCCATCACCAACGGCGTCGGCGCGGGCCTCATCGCGTTCGTGCTGATCAAGACCTTCCGCGGGAAGTGGCGTGAAGCAGGGTGGATCCTCACCGTGCTCGCGCTCGTGTTCACCGTCTATTTCGGAATCGACGTGGTGAAGGCGATCCTCTAAAAGAAAGGGACCGACATGCCTCTGATGTTCCTCAACGGCGGCGCGATGCGCGGCGAACCCCTGCACCACCTGCTCGACGGCGCTCCACTGGTGGCCGAGACAACGACGGCCGCGAAGTACCGGTTCTATTCGGTAGGCGGGCAATGCCCGGCGCTGGTCCCGGTAGCGCACGGCGGCGCGGCGATCTCCGGCGAGGTCTACGACCTCACGCTGGACCAGCTGCGCGACCGGGTGCTCCCGTCCGAACCGCCGGAGCTGGAGCTGGGCGTGATCGAACTGGCCGACGGCAGTTCGGCGTTCGCGATGCTGCTGCGGCGGCCGCAGACCTCGCACGTGCAGCTGCGGGACATCACGGAAATCGGCGACTGGCGCGCGTTCAAGGCCGCCGCGTGACGGTTCTGGTGGCTCCGGACAAGTTCAAGGGCTCGCTCACCGCGGCGGAGGTCGCGGAGGTGGTGGCCGCGGCGTTCGCCGAGGTGGCGCCCGGCGAACCGGTGCGGCAGCTGCCGGTGGCCGACGGCGGTGACGGAACAGTCGCCGCCGCCGTCGCGGCCGGGTTCCAGCGGATTCCGGTGCGGGTGTCCGGCCCGACCGGCCGCCGGATCACCGCGTACTACGCGCTGCGCGAGACGGTCGCCGTGGTCGAGCTGGCGGAGGCGTCCGGCCTCCACCGGCTGCCCGGCGGCCGGCTGGAACCGCTGACTGCGTCGAGTTACGGCACGGGCGAGCTGATCGCGGCCGCCCGTGCCGCCGGTGCCACCCAGATCGTGCTCGGCGTCGGCGGCAGTGCCTGTACCGACGGCGGGGCCGGCTTGCTGACCGCGTTGGGCGCACGAGTGCTCGACGCTTCCGGTGCGCCGCTTCCGCCGGGCGGTGCGGCGTTGGCCGAGTTGTCCACAGTAGATCTTTCTGGACTGCCCGAAGTGGACATTGTCCTGGCGTCCGATGTGGACAATCCGCTGCTGGGTGTGGATGGCGCTGCCGCGGTGTACGGGCCGCAGAAGGGCGCTGGCCCCGCCGAGATCGCCTCGCTGGAACGCGGGCTGGCCCGGTGGGCCGAAGTGTTGGGCTCCGCGCACGCCACCACCCCGGGCGCCGGCGCGGCAGGCGGCGTCGGGTTCGGTGTCCTCACCGGACTCGGCGCCCGTATTCGGCCGGGCATCGAGTTGTTGCTGGAGCTGCTGGGTTTCCCGGCCGCCGCGCGCGACGCCCGGCTGGTGATCACTGGCGAGGGTTCGCTGGACACCCAGTCGCTGCACGGGAAAGCGCCGGTGGGTGTTCTTCGAGCGGCGGGCGGCACTCCGGTGGTGGCGTTGGCGGGTCGGTGTTTGCTGTCCGCGCCGGAGTGGCGGTCGGCGGGGTTCGCCGGGGTGTATGCGCTGACGGATGTCGAGCCGGACGAGTACCGGTGTGTGGCGGAGGCTCGGTCGTTGTTGCGGGATCGGGCTGCGCAGCTGGCTCGGGATTTCAGCCGAGCAGTACCTGCCTGACGTGGTCGGACAGGGGGAGTCCGGCCGCGTCCGCGGGGGTCAGCCAGCGGCGGTCGTCGTGTTCGGCCGGGTTGAGCTGAAGGTCGCCGAGGAATTCCGGGTGCGCGTCGTAGTAGGAGGCGTGCACGGTGAACGGTTTGCCGGTGCGGTCCGGCCAGGATTGGCGGGCCCGTTCCCTGGCGAGCCGTACCCGCAGCCCGGTTTCCTCGGCGACCTCCCGTACCGCGGTGGTCTCCGGGGCTTCGCCGGGTTCGACGGTTCCGCCGGGGAATTCCCAATGTCCGCCTAGGAAAGTCTCGGCGGCGCGGCGGATCAGGAGGATGGTTTCGCCTCGGGGGACCAGGACGTAGGCGAGGTGTTTGTCGTTCATGCGGCGCCTCCGTTGGCGACTAGGATTTGGCCGTTGACCCAGCCGCCTTCGGGGCCGCACAGGAAGGCGACTAGTCCGGCGCAGTCGCGCGGGGTGCCGATTCGGCCCAGTGGGGTGTGCTGGGTGATTGCTTCGCGCAGGGGTTCGGTGATCCAGCCGGTATCGGTCGGGCCGGGGTTGACTGCGTTCGCGGTAATTCCCAGGTGACCGAGTTCTCCGGCTGCGGCCAGGGTGATTCGGTCCAGCGCGCCTTTGCTTGCGCCGTAAGGCAAGTTGTGTACTACGTGGTCGCTGGTCAAGGTGACGATCCGGCCCGCGCCGTGTGGTCCTCGGTAGCGTTGGGCGAACTCCCGGATCAACAGCCAGCTTGCGCGGGCGTTCACCGCGAAGTGCCGGTCGAAGCTGTCCACTGTGGTGTCCAGCAGGCTGGAATCCACGGACTCGCAGTAGGCGAGCACGAGCGCCTGGACGTCGTCGATCTGGTCGAACAGCCTCGCCGGAGTTGCCGGGTCGGCTAGGTCGGCTTCGATGCCCTGCACGTTTTCGTCGGCGCCCCAAGGCATCCGCCGGTCGAAGCCAGACCAGTAGGTGGTGACGACGTCCCAGCCGTCTTCCTGCAGCCGGGTCGCGATCGCCGCGCCGATTCCGGCTTGTCTGCCTACACCCGTGACCAGAGCGGTTTTCTCATTCCTCAATGGCGCTGTCTTTCGCACGAAGGTGCTGCCGGAACGTGTAAGTCGGGTCGCTTTCCCGGTGGGCCAGGAACTCGCTGAACCGGACCTGTTCGCGCAGGGTTACGCCGTCGCGGATCTTAGCTGCCTGGCGGTGTTCCGTGTCGCGGATGGATTCGGCGAGCCGGAACACATCGTCGGCTTGGGCCGCGGGGATGAAGAGGACGCCGTCGTCGTCGCCGAAGACCAGGTCGTCGGTGGTGACCGTCCATTCGCCGACGGTGGCGGATTCCAGGGCGTCGGCGGCGCGGTCATTGAGGTGCAGCGGGCCGGTGGAGAGGGAGCCGAGGCTGAAGACCGGGAGGCCGATTTCGCGCAGTTCGGCGGTGTCTCGGTGCAAGCCCCAGATGACGATGCCGGTGAGCCCGGCAGCGGCGACTTCTGCGGTGATGAGGTCGCCGACGCAGCTTTCGTCGTGGCGGCCTCGGTTGTCCACCACGAGGATGTCGCCTGGGTTCGCGGTGGTGATCGCTTCCAGGAAGACGTCCACGCTGCCCGCGTGTTTGGCCGGGAGGACTCTTCCGGCGAGCTTCTGGCCTGGGATGACTGCCTTGGTTCCGGCCGGCGCGCACCGCATGGACAGGCGGGCGCGCAGGCAGCCGTCGGCCAGATGGGCGGTGGTCAGGCTTGCGAAACGCTCGGTTAGTTCGGTGTGGTTCATGCTTCCCGCCCTTCGTGCGAACTGCTTCACGCTAGCGGGAATCCGTGCCGAGGGGCGCCGGTTTATCAGCCGAGTCCTTGAGTCTCGGCCGCCACTTCCTCCTGGCTGGCCGCCCACGACGCCAGGAGGGCCAGTCCGTCCGCGGTCGCCGTGCCGGCGGGGGCGGTGTAGACGTTCAGGATCAGGCCGGGTTCGGAAGGCAGGTCCATCGACTCGACGTCCAGGTCCAGTTGGCCCACGACGGGATGGTGCAGGCGTTTGCGTCCGGACCGGTGGAGCCGGACGTCCTGGGACGCCCACTGCCGCCGGAACAGTTCGCTGCGGGTCGACAACTCGCCGACCAGGGCGATCAGCTCCTCGTCGTGCGGGTTGCGGCCGGCTTCCATGCGCAGCTTCGCGGCCACGTCGCGGGCGACCCGGTCGTAGTCGACGAAGAACGCCCTCGCCGCGTCGGGATCCAGGTACACGAACCGCGCGGTGTTCGCCGGTCGTCGCGGGTCGGCCAGCACCGGGGAATACAGCGCGCGGGCAAGGGGGTTCGTGGCCAGCACGTCGTAACGGCCGTTGCAGATCCACGCCGGGGCGTCGGTGATGGCGGCGAGCACCTGCAGCAGCGCGGGACGAAGCGTCGCGGCGGGTCGACGGCGGCGGCCAGGGGCCTTGGACTGCCTCGCGAGGTGGAACAGGTGATCGCGCTCGGCCTCGTCCAGGTGCAAGGCGGAGGCCAGCGCGTCCAGCACCCCGTCGGAGGCGCCGACGAGGCTGCCGCGCTCCATCCGCACGTAGTAGTCCACCGACACCCCGGCCAGCAGCGCGACCTCTTCGCGACGCAGGCCTTTGACCCGGCGGTTGCCGCCGTAGGCGGGCAGCCCGGCCTGCTCGGGCGTGATCCGCGCACGACGCGAACTCAGGAACTCCTTGATCTCGGTGCGCAGATCGATTGTGGCCACCTCCTCACCGTAAGCCCTGCCCACAGGCCGAGGGAGGCCCTGCCGGTACCCCGATCCCCGGAGGCTTAGGTTCCCGAGGCGGTCGTGGCGGTCCCGCCGTCGACCGGAACGATGGCTCCCGTCAGATAAGACCCAGCCCGGCTGGCGAGAAACACAGCAACACCAGCCATGTCGTCGTCGCGGCCGAGCCGGCGCAGCGGGGCCTTCGCCGCGATCGTGTCGCCGATGGCATCGATCGTGGCCGCCATCATCTGCGACGGGAACACTCCTGGAGCCACCGCGTTCACCGTGATGTGCTGGGGGCCGAGTTCCCTGGCCAGCACCCTGGTGAGCTGATGGAGTGCCGCTTTGCTGCTGGCGTACGAGTAGTTGGGCGCCTCAGCCACGTGTATGGCGGCGATGCTGCCGATGTTGATGATCCGGGCGGGATCGTCGGCGGCGCCTGCCCTGCGCAGTGCCGGAAGCAGTGCCTGCACCAGCCAGAACGGCGACTTGAGGTTGAGGTCGAGCACTGTGTCCCAGGCCTCGGCCGGGAATGTCTCCAGCGGCTCTCGCCACATCGCTCCCGCGTTGTTGACAAGGATGTCCAGGCGTTCCGAATCGGCCGTGACCAGATCGGCGAGGCGCTGACATTCGTCGTGCCTGGACAGGTCGGCGGGGAATGCTTGAACGTCGCCGAATTCAGACAGCAGACGCTGTACTTCCGCGCACGCGTCCGCCTTGCGGGAACTGACAATGACGCGGGCGCCCGCCTGCAGAAGGCCGCGCGCGATCATCATTCCGATGCCCCGGGTGCCGCCGGTGACAAGTGCGTGCTTTCCGCTCAGATCGAAAAGGCCTGAGTGAGTGGTGAAACCCGCCATGGTTCTTCGTTCCTTTTGCCGTGGAAGCAGGTGCTTATCCAGGTTGGCGGGATTCCCGGACGGCTGGGAGACCCTGGCGATACCGGCACTGGGAGACCTCCCTTGCCCGACCTTGTCCGGCCATTGAGCGAAAGTGGCATACCCGGCGAATCGGGCAGTGCATTACCACACGCTTTGGCGGCTATGTCCGGCTTCTTCCGTTCTCTGGTTGAAGTCCTGGTGAATTCCCGGGTGGGCGACGTTCTCGACCAGGGTTTCTTCACTTTCCGCACGCATAATTCCGTCCCGGTAGTCCGAACGTGTGGCAGGAGGAAAGAGTGCCGGGGTCTGTGCGCGCCCGCTGGATCGGCGGTGGGGTCGCGATTGCGGTCGTGGCGGCGGGGATCGCGTTCGCGGTCTGGCCGGACGGGGCTTCGGCGCAGGATCCGGAGATCCAGATCTCCCGGTCGGCCTGCGGGCAGGGCTGGGCGGATCCGCACGCCGGGGTCCAGACCTTTCACCTGCACAACACCGGAACCGTGACCGCCGAGGTGGATTTGATCGACCCGGCGACCGGCGTGGTCTACGGCGAGGTCGAGGGGCTGGGCAGCGGGACGACCCGGCCCATGCAGGTTACGCTCGGCAACGGAAGCTACGCATTCCGTTGCCTCCCTGAGGATTCGTCGGCGATGGTCGGGCCGACGGTCACGGTGAGCGGTGGCGCTGAACGCGGTCCGGGCGTCGCGCCGGTGACGCAGAATGATCTGCTCGGGCCGTTGAAGTCCTATCAAGCCCATGTGACACAAGGGCTCGGCCAGCTGGCCGCCGATGTCGGCAAGCTGAAGGACGCCATCCGGAGCAACGACCGCGGTGCGAGCCAGAGTGCCTGGCTTGTCGCGCATCTCGACTACGAGCGGCTCGGCGCGGCCTACAACGCCTTCGGCGACTCCGACAAGGCCATCAACGGCACCGCCGCCGGACTGCCGGACGGGATCAAGAGCCCGGACTTCACCGGGTTTCACCGGCTCGAATCCGGCTTGTGGCACAACGAGGATCTCGCCGCCCTCGGGCCGGTGGCCGATCAGCTGGACAGCGACGTGCAGAAACTCCGCAAGTCCTTTGCGGACAGTCAGGTCGATCCGAACGACCTTGGCCTGCGCGCGCACGAGATCGTGGAGAACACCCTGCAATTCGAACTGACCGCCCGCACCGATTACGGCAGCGGCACCAATCTCGCCACCGCGCGGGCGAATCTCGACGGGACTCAGTCGGTCCTCGACGTCCTGCGCCCGGTGCTCGCCCCGCGCTATCCGGCACTGTCCAAGGTGGACAGCTGGATGCAGCGGACCAAAGCGACGCTGGACAGCGCCAAGAAGCCGGACAACTCGTGGACGCCGGTGAGTCAATTGTCCGCGCCGCAACGGCAAAAGCTCAACGCTGACGTCAGCGAGTTGACCGAGCTTCTCGCTCCGATCGCGGCCATCGCGGAGCCGAGGAGGACCTCGTGACGACGGAATCCTCTCGCCGGTCCTTCCTGCGTCGTACGGTCGTGGGCGCGGGCGTCACGGCGGCCGCCGGTTTCGGCGTGACGGCTAGTGCGAGCGAGGAGCCGGGCACGGTTGCCTTCCACGGCCCCAAGCAGGCCGCGATTCTCCGCCAGCCCCCGGCGCAAAGCATCGTCGCGTCCTTCGACGTGGTCGCCGAAAATCGCGCGGAATTGGCGCAGCTGTTCCAGGAAATCACCGACCGCGCTCGGTTCCTCACGAACGGCGGCGCCCCGGCCGCGCTCGGGATCACTGCCCCGCCCGCCGACTCCGGCGTGCTCGGCCCGGTCGTGCCGCACAGCGATCTCGGCGTGATCGTCGGCGTCGGATCGTCCCTTTTCGACGGACGCTACGGGCTGGCCGACCGCAAGCCCAAGAAGCTCAAGCCGATGACCATGTTCCCCAATGACGCGCTCGACGCCCCGCAATGCCACGGGGATCTGTCGCTCACGCTGTCCGCGGGAGACACCGACACCGTGTTGCACGCACTGCGTGACATCGCCCGCGCGACCCGTGGCGGAATGCAGTTGCGCTGGAAGATCAACGGTTTCAGCTCGCCCTCGCGCCCGTCCGGCACTCCGCGCAATCTGATGGGATTCAAGGACGGCACCGCGAATCCGGGCGAGTCCGAAATGGACCGGCTGGTGTGGGTGTCGGGTGCGGGCGAACCCGCGTGGACGACCGGCGGCAGCTATCAGGTGATCCGGCTGATCCGGATGCTGGTCGAATTCTGGGACCGGGTCTCGATCGCCGAGCAGGAGAACATGTTCGGCCGCCGCCGCGACACTGGTGCTCCGCTCGACGGGGCGTCCGAAAAGGACGAACCGCGCTACGCCGACGACCCGATCGGCACCGTCATCCCGCTCACCAGCCACATCCGCAAGGCGAATCCGCGCACCCCGGAAACCGACGGCCAGCGGATCCTGCGCCGGGCGGTCAACTACGACCGCGGCGTGGACGCCAACGGCAACCTCGACATGGGCCTCGTCTTCACCTGCTACCAGCAGGACCTCGAGCGGCAGTTCGAGGCGGTGCAGAAGCGGCTGATCGGCGAGCCGCTCGTCGACTACATCTCCCCGTTCGGCGGCGGCTATTTCTTCGCGCTGCCCGGCGTCACCGGTCCCGGCGACCACTTCGGCCGGGCGCTCCTCGCCTGAGGCGCGCCCCGATCCCCACCCCGCGAAAACCAGGAGGAATCCTCAGTGGACACAGCATTCGGCAGACGGCGCCGTCGCCTGCTCGGTGCGGGCGCGCTCGTCTCGGCGGCCGTGCTCGCGATCGTCACCGGCTCCGCGGCGTCGTCCGCGCAGGCCCAGCCGCTGCACCAGTTGCCTGCGTCGTGGCTGCCCACGCTCACCCCGATCAAGCACGTCGTGGTGATCTTCGGCGAGAACATCTCGTTCGACCACTACTTCGGCACCTACCCGAACGCCACCAACGAGGACGGCACACCGTTCCAGGCGGCGAAGCACACGCCGAAGGTCAACGGCCTCGACGACAAGCTGCTGACGCACAACCCGAACGCCTACAACCCGAAGCGGCTCGGGCCGGACAAGGCGCTGACCTGCGACCAGAACCACAGCTACGGCGCCGAGCAGGCCGCGTTCAACGGCGGCAAGATGGACAAGTTCGTCGAGAAGACCGAGACCGACAAGTGCAAGGGCCAGCCGGTGCTGTTCGGCGAGCCGGGTCTGGTCATGGACTACTACGACGGCAACACCGTCACCGGCATGTGGAACTACGCCCAGCACTACTCGATGGGCGACAACTCGTTCAACACCGTCTTCGGCCCGTCCACCCCGGGCGCGATCAACCTGATCTCCGGGCAGACGCACGGGATCCAGGCGGTCGACCCGGTCACGCACGAGCCGAAGAGCGACCCGTACGTCGTCGCGTCGCCCGATGAGAACGGCGTCGGCACCGTGATCAACGACCCGGACCCGGCGTGGGACGACTGTTCGGACAAGAACCACACCGCCAAGGACAACCTCGGCGCGATGCAGGGCCGCAACGTCGGCGACCTGCTGAACGACCGGCACGTCACGTGGGGCTGGTTCCAAGGCGGCTTCAAGCCGACCGGCACCGAGAACGGCTACGCGGTCTGCGGGCAGAAGCACGCGAACATCGGCAATCAGTCCTCCGTGGACTACAGCCCGCACCACCAGCCGTTCCAGTACTACAAGTCCACTTCGAACCCGCACCACCTGCCGCCGTCCTCGGCGCAGGCGATCGGGCAGACCGACCAGGCCAACCACCAGTACGACACGAGCGACTTCGACGCTTCGCTCAAGGCCGGTTCGATGCCCGCGGTGAGCTTCCTGAAGGCCCCGGAGTACCAGGACGGGCACGCGGGCTATTCCGACCCGCTCGACGAACAGCATTTCGTCGTCGACGAGATCAACAAGATCCAGCAGTCGCCGGAGTGGCGTTCGACCGCGGTCGTCCTCGCCTATGACGACTCCGACGGCTGGTACGACCACGAGAACTCGAAGATCGTCAACGGTTCTCAGGACGCTTCGCAGGACCAGGCCGTCTGCACCGGCAAGCCGGCCGGTCTCGGCGGGCACGCCGACCGCTGCGGCTACGGCCCGCGGCTGCCGCTGCTGGTCATCTCGCCCTACAGCAAGACGAACTTCGTCGACCACACCCGGACCGACCAGACCTCGGTGCTGAAGTTCATCGAGGACAACTGGTTCTCCGGCCGGGTCGGCGACGGCTCGTTCGACACTCGCGCGGGCGGACTGTGGAACATGTTCAACTTCTGGTGGCCGCAGGCGGGCAAGCTCCCGCTCGACCCGAAGACGGGTGCGCCGACCGGGCGCAACTAGCTCGCGTTTCTCGCACGACACCGAAGGCCGCCGGGTTTCGACCCAGCGGCCTTCGGCCGTTTCCGGGGCCGGTCTCCCAGTCCGCTCAGCGGGAAACCGCGTGCGAATACCGCGAGACTGGAAATTTTCCAGTGCCGGAGAACTGTGCGCGCAGTCGCGGATTGGGCGCCGAAGGTGTTCGGGAACCGCCGGGGAAAGCGCGGGCGGCGCAACCGGAATGGACTCGCGCTGCGCGGACCCTCACTCGACACGATAGGGTAATCGCAGGCACATCCTGTAGAAGGTGAAGGAACGCGAATCATGGCGCAAAAAGTCCTTGTCGAGATGGTGGACGACATCGACGGCAGCATCGCCGAACAGACCGTCCCGTTCAGTCTCGACGGCGTGAGCTACGAGATCGATCTGTCCGAAGACAACGCCGCCGCATTGCGGGAAGAGCTGGCCCGTTACGTCGCCGCCTCGCGCCGGGTCGGCGGCCGCAAGGTCCGCATGGCCGCCGGGCAGGCCCCGCGGCCGGCCTCGACCGCCGCGGACCGCGAGCGCAACAAGGCGATGCGCGAGTGGGCCGAGAACAACGGTTTCACCGTGTCCGACCGCGGTCGGCTCCCGGCGGAGATCGTGAAGGCTTACGAGGAGCGCGACACCGAGGCTCCGGCCAAGCCGGTGCGCAAGCGCGCGACGCGCAAGAAGGCCAGCGCCTGAGCGTTCTTTTCGGCAGCTGTGCCGCGGGGGCCGCGGCGTGTGATCAGCGGTGAGGGCGCCGCCGGGATTCCCGGCGGCGCCCTTCTGGCTGTCCGGGGGGAATAGCGCATTCCCCGCACCGGGACGATGAGACGTCCGTGAAGGGCTCCTTGAGGGAATCAGATTCCCTCAAGGAGCCCTTCACGG